>DASWCA010000554.1:0-10527 GCA_036390355.1 Acidobacteriaceae bacterium | reverse complement strand
GGCCCGCGCCGCACCAAGGCAGCAACCCAGTTTCTCGTCTACACCATGGTCGGTAGCATCGCCATGCTGCTTTCATTCCTGGCCCTGTTTCTCGCTACCAAGAGGTTCGACCTGATCGACCTTGCCTCGTTGGCTCAAAATGGCCACCTAATGCCTGCCGTAATCGAAAAGCTCGCGTGGCATCGCTTCACCCCGCAGCATGTGGGGCTAATCATCTTTGCCGGAGCGTTTCTCGGCTTCGCGGTAAAGGTGCCTCTCTTTCCGTTTCACACCTGGCTACCCGCCGCCTACGCTGAGGCGCCAACCGGCACCACGATCCTGCTGACCGGCGCCATGTCGAAGATGGGACTCTACGGCTTCCTGCGGATCCTGCTCCCGATCTTCGGACCGCAGATGCAAACAGTCCTGACGCCTCTTCTATGGCTCGCGGTCGCCACCATTGTCCTCTCCGCCTACGCTGCTCTTGCCCAGAAGGACCTGAAGCGAATCTTCGCCTACTCCTCCATCAATCACCTGGGTTATTGCCTGCTGGCCATCTTCGCTGTGTTGAAATTCACCAGCGGCGACGCCGCCCTTACCACCGAAAAATATGCCGCGATAAACGGCGTCTTCCTGCAGATGTTCAATCATGGCCTCACCGCCGCGACACTGTTCTGGTTCATCGCCATGCTCGAAAAACGGAGCGGCGGCTTACGGGGACTCGACGATTTCGAAGGCCTGCGCAAAGTCGCGCCCGTCTTTACCGGCTTGATGGGCATCGCGCTCTTCTCGTCGATGGGCCTTCCGGGCCTCAACGGGTTCGTCGGCGAGTTCCTCATCTTCAAAGGCTCCTTCCCACTCGTTCCCTGGGCGACGTCACTCGCAGTGCTAGGCCTGCTCGCTACTGCGCTCTTCATTCTTGGAATCCTGCAGAAGGTTTTCTCCGGCCCACTCAATCCGCAATGGGCGAGCATGCCCGACCTCACCGTCGGAGAGCGCGTGGCTCTAGTCGCCCCCATCGGTCTCATGTTCGCATTGGGCCTCTACCCCCAACTCATCCTTGGGACCATCAACAGTACAGTTCTCCAGATCGTGCAACAGATAAAGTTTTGATTCGTAACTGAACGTGGTGTTTTGAATATGCTTGCTTGGACGATCTACATCTCGTTTCTCGGAGCCGCCGCAATTCTCCTGCTGCCCAAAGGCAGCAACACCGCTGCGCGTATCCTCGCGCTGGTCACAGCGGTCGCCGGGTTCAAGATTGCTCTCGCAGAGTTCCTGCGTCACCGCACCGGAGAGATGTTCACCGTCACCCGCGTGCCCTGGATCCCCTCTCTCGGCATCGAATATCACCTCGCAGCAGACGGCATCAGCCTCACGCTCATCCTCCTGACCGGAATCATCGCCATCACCGGCATTCTCTTTTCGTGGAACATTGAAGAGCGCACAAAGGAATTCTTCGCCCTCTACTTACTGCTGATAGGCGCGGTCTACGGCGTATTCCTCAGCTACGATCTCTTCCTCCTCTTCGTCTTCTACGAGATCGTCATCATCCCGAAGTATTTCCTGATCGCCATCTGGGGCTCCACCCGCCGCGAGTATGGCGCGATGAAGCTTGCGCTCTACTCCTTCGTCGGAAGCGCCATGGTCCTCATCGGCCTCATTGCCGCCTACGTCGTCGCGGGCGCAAAGACCACGGCCCTCGCCGATCTGGCCGGATTCCCATTCTCGCCCCACTTCCAGATGCTGGCGTTCCCTCTCGTATTCGTCGGCTTTGCGATCCTGGCTGGCTTGTGGCCCTTCCACACCTGGGCTCCGACCGGTCACGTCGCCGCGCCCACGGCCGCTTCCATGCTGCTCGCCGGCGTCATCATGAAGCTGGGCGCTTACGGCTGCCTTCGCGTCGCAATGACGATGTTTCCGCTCGGCCTCAACCCCTGGAGCTTCCACATCCTCGGCCTTGGTTCATGGCGTGATGTCTTCACCCTGCTCGCCGTCATCGGAATTATCTACGGCGCATTGGTCGCTCTGGTGCAGAAGGACTTCAAGTTCGTCATCGGCTATTCCAGCGTCAGCCACATGGGCTTCATCCTGCTCGGCCTCATGACCCTCAACCAGATCGGCCTCTCCGGAGCAGTCGTCCAGATGTTCTCCCACGGCATTCTCGCCGGCCTGCTCTTCGCCGTCGTCGGCCGCATGGTCTATGCCCGCACCCACACACGCGAACTCGCCGCGCTGGGCCCGATGGACCTCAACAAAGTCATGCCGTTCGCCGCAGTCACCTTCGTCATTGCCGGAATGGCCAGCATGGGACTGCCCGGCTTCAGCGGCTTTGTCGCTGAACTGATGATCCTCATCGGAGCGTGGCATGCATTCCCCATGTTCGCCGTATGCGTAGGGATCGGCATCGTGGTCGGCGTCGTCTACGTCTGGCGCGCCATGCAAAAGGCCTTCTTTGCGGAGTCGCCAGCCGAATCGGTTCCCACGCAACACCCGTTGCCACCGATCTCCTTTCCCGAGCGCCTTGGCACCGTCATCCTGATCGCAACCAGCGTCCTCGTCGGAATCTACCCGCAGATGCTTCTGAATGTCATCGTCCCAGCGCTGAATTCGCCGCTGTTTGAAGGCTTGCGCAAAGGGAGCTGGCAATGATTGCAATCAACTACACGCAACTCCTTCGGCTCGCGATGCCGCAAGTCATCGTCGTCGCCACAGCATTGATCGTGATGGCGATCGATCTTCTGGCCCTGCGGAAATCTCCAACGCGGACCCGCTTCGCCGTTGCTGCCACGCTCGCGTCCCTCGGCTGTGCGGGTGCAATTCTTCGAATTCTGTTGTCGCCGATGCAGGCAAACATCCTCGACGGGATGCTGATTGCCAATCCCCTCATTCATCTCGTCCAGATCGCGCTGCTCGTCCTCACGATCTTCACACTGCTGATCTCCATCGACTCCACATTCACCGAACACGTCGGCGAGTTCGTCCTGCTCATCCTCGTCGCAACTGCGGGAATGATGTTCCTCGTAGGATCGCAGGATCTCCTGGTCATCTTCATCTCGCTTGAACTCCTGAGCCTCTCCCTCTACATCCTCGCGGCCTTCAGCAAGCGCAGCGCGCAGTCCTGGGAAGCCGCCATCAAGTACTTCCTCTTCGGTGGAATGTCCGCAGCATTTCTTCTCTTCGGAGTCAGCCTGCTCTACGGCCTCTCCAACTCCACCAACCTCATCCAAATTGCCGCCGCGGTTCACGGCCCTTCGCTCAACCCGCTCCTGGTCATCGCCATTGTGACCACCGCGATCGGCCTCGGCTTCAAGGTCGCTGCGGCCCCGTTTCACTTCTGGGCGCCCGATGTCTACCAGGGCGCGCCCGCGCCCAGCGCCGGCTTCATCGCATCAGGGTCCAAGGTCGCCAGTTTCTTCATCTTCTTTCAGATCATGGCGCTGGGATTTGCCGGCGCGGAAGGCACCGCCTCCTTTCCGCACATCGTGCGCGGATGGGTGCCTGTATTGGCCCTGATCGCCGCCTTGTCGATGTTGCTCGGAAATCTCGTCGCCATCCGCCAGAGCAGCTTGCGGCGATTGCTAGCCTACTCAGCCGTGGCTCACGCCGGCTACATGTTGCTCGCCATCCTGGCCCACACGCAACAGAGCCTCGCCGCGCTCGTCTACTATGTCGTCACCTACGCGCTCGCAACGCTTGGCGCCTTTGCCGTGATTGCTGTCGTCGAAGAGCAAAGAGGCAGCGACCAACTCTCCAACTTCAATGGCCTGGTAAAACAAGCACCTGTCCTCTCTTTCTGCCTGGCCATCTTCATCCTCTCCCTTGCGGGGATCCCACCTCTAGCGGGATTCTTCGGCAAGTTCTATTTATTTGCAACCGTCCTGGCCGCAACTCCGGGCTCGATGAGCCTGCTGTGGCTGGTCGTCCTTGCCATCGCGATGAGTGCTGTCTCGCTCTACTATTACCTGCGCGTGCTGAAGGGAGTCTACGTAACGCCATCCTCTGACGGCGCACAGAAGATTCACTCGCCGATACTCAGCCAGGTCCTGGCGCTGCTGCTTGCCGCCGCCGTCGTGCTGCTCGGGTGCGCACCGAACCTTCTGTTGAAGTGGATACCGGGAAATTGAAACGCTCTGCGTCTGAAAGCTACGAAATAACCGGCTTCAGAGACCGCCGCTGTCATACGCCTTCCACATCTCCAGGTACGACACCAGCCGTACGACGTGGAAGAAATCCGACGCAACCAGATACAGCACCGTCACCCCCGCATACCACCACTCCATGAAGTTCGGTGTCGCCACGCTCTCAAACGGGAGGGGACAGGATGAAAACACCATCGCCAGCACGATGAGCGCGATCTTCACGATGCCCATCACCAGGTTGATCTCAACCAGCTTCGACCGCACCTGCCCCAACCGAAACGCCGCGGCCAGACTCGCTCCCGGCCCCAGATCACGGAGCATCGCCATCAACGGCGCGATCGACAACCCCCAACTCACCACCGCCCACAGCGTAAACAATCCCAGCGTCGCAACGATCGTAAGCGCGCTGTAGATCACGAGGCTCGGCTCCTGCCCCGCCGCGATCGGTCCATTGATTGCAATTCCCGTGGTCGCATGCAGACACACAAACCAGACAGCGAAGCTCGCCACGAGCGCCGTCATCCGCACTGCCTGCAGCGCCATTAGCGTGCCGGGCCGCGCATGAAGCCCTGGATCGACTCGCCGTAGCACCGCCGTGCGGCCGAACGACGAGATTATCACCCACGCGACCAATAGCAGCGGTCCCAGCCACTCCGCCACACGCAGGACCGGCGGCAAGAGCACGGAAGCCGTCTCCGCCAGCGTCGTCGTCGCGGCCATCGGATCGAGCACCGACATCCGCCGCAGCGCGCCGACATCCACCGGCGTCTCCCGCAATATGCGGAGCCCCTCGTAAGCCATGCAGGCAGCAGCCGGCACGCCAAACACCCAGTGCCACGCCACTTCGAGAGCAGTCAGCGAAGGCCGCCTCCAACACGCGGACATCGTATGCACAAACGACTGCGTCCCACGAACCGGCGGGTGCCCCATGATCAGCGTAGTTTCGTCGCGCTTATCGTGGGGTTTTTCTCTATCGCCACTCTCCACTACCTCACCACGATATTCACAAGTTTGCCCGGCACGACGATCACCTTCACCACGGTCTTGCCTTCCAACCTCGCCGCAACCTTCGCGTCTGCCAGCGCTGCCGCCTTGATCGTCGCCTCATCGCTTCCCGCAGGCACCCTGATAACGGTCACCAGCTTTCCGTTCATTTGTACCGGGATCTCCACCTCGGCTTCGCGCGTGAGTTCTTCATCCGCCACCGGCCAGGCAATGCGAAACACCGCTCCCTCGCCCCCGACCGCCTCCCACAACTCCGCCGCGAGAAACGGCGCGAACGGAGCCAGCATCAGCACAAGGTTGCGAAAGACATCGCCCACGACCGCGGCCGGCACCTCTCCCGAATCCATTGCCGCCTCATTCGCGACGATCACGTTCACCAGCTCCATGACGGCCGCAATGCACGTGTTGAAGTGCCACCGCCCGCTGAAGTCGAGCGTGATTTTGGCGATTGTCTGGTGCAGCCTTCGCAGCAGCGCCTGCGCACAGGCGCTCTCATCGACCCGCGAACCTGTAGCCTGATTTCGCTGAGCCGCAATTTCGCTGTACTTCATCGTCAGCCGATGAACGCGGCTCAGAAACCGGCTGATCCCCGCAACCCCATCCTCCTGCCACTCCAAATCCCTGTCCGGAGGGGCCGCAAACAGCGCGTACATCCTCGTGGCATCTGCGCCATAACGCTCAATCATCAGGTCGGGAGACACCACGTTGCCCTTCGACTTCGACATCTTCGCGCCGTCTTTGACGACCATCCCCTGTGTAAACAACCGCGCCGCAGGCTCGTCGTTCTCGATCAGACCAAGGTCCCACATCACCTTCGTCCAGAAGCGCGAATAGATCAGATGCAGAATGGCGTGCTCAACCCCACCGATGTACTGGTCAATCGGAAACCAGTAATTCGCCTTCGCCGAATCGAACGGAGCGACCGGATTCTTCGCATCCGTGTACCGGTAGAAGTACCAGCTCGAGTCGACGAAGGTATCCATCGTGTCGGTCTCACGTCGCGCTGGCCCACCGCACACAGGGCACGTCGTATTCACAAAATCCGCGACGCGCCCCAGCGGCGAACCTCCTTGCTGCGTAATCTCGATCTGCTCCGGCAGCACCACCGGCAGCGCGCTCTCCGGCAGTGGAACCACTCCGCCCGCCTCCGTGCCCGCATGGCCATTCGTGCAATACACCATCGGGATTGGAGTGCCCCAGTACCTCTGCCGGCTCACTCCCCAGTCCTTCAACCGGTACGTGACTGTCGCGGAACCAAATCCGTTCGCTGCGGCAAACGCCGCCATCTTTCTCTGCGCGTCGACGCAGGATTCCCCCGTCCATTCGCCCGAATCCGCCAGTACCGCATCATCTTCCGCAGTATACGGCAGTTGTTCGTCAGCATTTGTACCAGCTTTCGGCACAATCACGCGCCGCACCGGAAGCCCGTATTTCCCCGCAAATTCGAAGTCCCGCTCATCGTGCGCCGGCACGCTCATAATCGCACCCGTGCCGTAGTCGGCCAGAATGTAATTCGCAACCCAGATCGGCACAAGTTCGCCGTTGAATGGATTGATCGCGAATCTGCCCGTATCGACGCCATGTTTCTCGATTGCGCCAATGTCCCCTGCTTCGCGCGCGGCCTTCTGCTGCGCCAGCATCTCCTCCACCTGCGCAGCCAGAGCGACATCGCACGCAGCAAAGCTCTTCGCCACTGGATGCTCCGGCGCAAGCTGCACGCTGGTAGCCCCGAAGATCGTGTCCACACGCGTCGTGAACACCGTAATCGTCTCCGGTGCACCATCTACCGCGAAGTCAACCAGAGTGCCTTCACTGCGCCCGATCCAGTTCCGCTGCATCGTCCGGACCTTCTCCGGCCATCCATCCAGCTTGTCGAGCCCAGTCAGCAACTCGTCCGCATACTTCGTAATTCGCAGGAACCACTGCGTCAAATCGCGCTGTTCGACAATCGTGTCTTCGTGCCTCCAGCACCTGCCGTCGATCACCTGCTCATTGGCCAGCACCGTCTGGCATTCCGGACACCAGTTCACCTTGCTCTTCTTGCGATACGCCAGGCCGCGATCGTACATCTTCAGAAAGAACCACTGGTTCCACCGGTAATAGTCCGGCAAACATGTAGTCACTTCCGCCGTCCAGTCGAACCCCATCCCCAGCCGACGGAACTGCCGCTTCATTGAAGCAATATTTGCGAGCGTCCATTCCGCGGGCGGCGTATTGTTCTTCAACGCCGCATTTTCCGCAGGCAGGCCGAATGCATCCCATCCCATCGGATGCAGCACATTGTATCCGCGCATCCACATAAACCGCGCCAGCGCGTCGCCGATCGCGTAGTTGCGCACATGCCCCATGTGCAACTGCCCGCTGGGATACGGGAGCATCTCCAGGCAATAGAACTTCGGCTTGCCCGAATCATGACCTTCGGCCGCGTATAGCGACTGGTCCGCATCCCAACGCGCCTGCCACTTCGGTTCCACTTCTGCCGGGTTGTACCGCTGCTGTCCTTCGATTGCGTTTCGTGCTGACTCTGACATATCCAATGATTGTAAAGAAATCATCGTCCGCACACGTCATACGCAAGAAAGAGCCCCACCTCCGAAGAAGTGGGGCCGTGCCGCTTCCTTCTAGAATCCGTCGCTTATTTCGTGAACATTTTGTTTCCGGGCGTATTCTCCTCATTGTCGAGCAAGCGGTTCTGCGCTCGCTTTGCACCTCGCATCGCGAGCGTGTCCACCTTCTGTTGATCGCTCTTCTTATTCTCAATCTCGTTTTCCGAGCCTCGTCCCTCAATTGCCTCATGGGAGGGACGTGCCGGCGTCTTGGTCGAATTCAGTCCGTGTGCCATAAAACATCACCTCTATTGATTAAGAGGCGGCCGAGCGCGTTGCAGGTTGCTCTGTCGCAAGTCATTCATCTGCCGTCCAAAAACATTCCAACAGCTAAACTTATTGGTGAAAGTAGAGATATGACGACGACCACCATTACCAACCCCGACCCCTCCGATGTTCATGCCGCCGCTCTCGTCATCGACACTCATGCCGATACTCCCCAGCGCTTCGTCGACGAATCCTGGGACTTTACCGCTCCGCTCGGCTCCGGTCACCTCAATCTCGACTCTGCGCTCCGCGGCAATCTCGCCGCCGAGTTCTTCGCCATCTGGCCCGAGCCCGTCGCCTGGAAAGGCCGCTTCGCTCACCGGACTCTTTCCCTCATTGACGGCGTTCTCGAACAGGTCCGCCGCTACCACGCCCAACTCGCCCTCTGCACTTCTCCAGCCGACATCCTTGCCGCCAGAGACGCTGGCAAGTTTGCTGTCCTGATGGGCATCGAGGGCGGACATGCTATCGAAAATTCCCTCGCCCTGCTCCGCATCTACTACGCTCTCGGCGTCCGCTACATGACGCTCACCTGGGCCAACTCCAACGACTGGGCCGACTCCTCCGGCGACCTGGATGACGCCGCAATCCCTCACCACAACGGCCTCACCGCCTTCGGCCACGAAGTCATCGCCGAGATGAACCGTCTGGGCATGATGATCGACGTCTCCCACGCCTCCGACAAGACCTTCGCCGACGTCCTCGCCGCTACTCGGGCTCCAATCCTCGCGTCGCACTCCGCCGCACGAGCCCTCACCAACTCACCGCGTAACCTCACCGACGATCAGCTTCGCACCCTCGCAGCCAGCGGCGGTGTCTGCATGATCAACTTCTACGCGGCATTCATTGACGAGAACTATCGGCATGCCGTCCTCACCATCAAAGCCGAGCGCTCCGCCGCCCACGAAACTCTCACCACCGAATACGCCACTAAAGACGAGCCCGTCCCCTTCCACCTCTCCAACCAGATCGACCGCGACTTCGCTGCGCGCCTTACCCGCCCGCCGCTTGCCTCGCTGATCGACCACTTCGACCACATCATCCGCGTCGCGGGGATCGACCACGTTGGCATCGGCACCGACTTCGATGGCATCTCCGCGCTGCCTGAGGGCATCGATTCCGCCGCCGATCTGCCGAAGATCACCGCCGCGTTGCTCGCCCGCGGCTACTCGTCCGACGACCTGCACAAGGTCCTTGGCGGCAACCTGATGCGTGTCTTTGCCGCCGTCCAAGCCACCCCATAATTCAGCCTGAGAGGGGGTACCCCCCCGGGGGTGGGTACCTTAAGTGCTTGCGGTAGAGTAAGTTGCTAAAATCGCCTCCTGCAAATATTTGATTCCCGGACAGTTACAGGCAAAAATTAGAAAACAAAAGAGTTAGCTCGATGAAATACGCACTTTCGGCAGAATGGCGCGTCAGATGCATCGGACCGGCGAGTTGCGGTGGCACAGAAATCCATTTTTTCCAGGACCCCCAAAGGCGCTTGCGGATCAGACGACAGGGTCAGGCACACAGCCGCGCTCCTGCGATCTCCGCTTCCGTTCTAATCCTATCGAGTACGGCGGGGTTTTGATGTGTCCGCGATCACGTGTGAGCGCGATCCGGCGACGTGGCAGTTCGCGCCGGGCCTTATATGCCGGGCCTTCAGCCCTCTAATCTTTCCCCGCTACCCAACCTAGGCCTTCGGCCTAGGCTGGTATATTTCGGGCCTTCGGCCCTCTTGACATCACTTGTCGGCTAGTATGTCCATTTTCTCGATGCGGATTTCGTTGGAGAAGAGGTCGGGGGCGCTAGCCATGAGAGCCTTGGCGATCTCGCCGCTCAGGTGCGCGTCGCGGCCGGCTTCGTCGTCGAAGGTGTCGAAGACGCCGTACATCCCCGGCGCAATCTTCACGCCATACCAGTTCACCGTCTTGGGCTCGTCCTTGCTCATCACCGCGCCCTGTTTCAGGAACGCCTCGACCTCTGCTTCTTTGCCCGGCTTCGCCTTCAGCATCACCCAAATCGCCAGCTTTGCCATTCTAGAATCCTCCAGTTGGCTAGTAAACCACACTGCCGTTACGATGCGGCAAAGCAGACGGATGTCTTGACGGTGGATCAATTTGAAATCCAGTACGAACGCAGTTACCGATAATGCCCCGTATTTCGTGCACTGCAACTGAGTGGTTCGGTCTATCCAGAGCCAGATAACTTCTGGATCGCTGACGATGCAGGCACGATACTGCGGCGTTTACTGGGACTGATCCGAGGCGTTCAATAAACGAGCGTTCTTATCGGTCCATTCCATGGGAGAGACTAGCCCGTTCATCACTCAGTCAAGGATTGGTCCAATAGCTTGAAGATCAGCAAGGAAAACTGTTTTCCAGATTCAAGGGTGATTAGCTTTCCGGAGAGAAAGCCAAACCCCAGCCCTTCAGCGACCTTGCGGAAATCATTCGGTGGCACCAGCCGCATGATTGAACTCAACTCCTTCAATGTCACAAAAGGCGAGGGCGAAACGCTCGCCGCCCCTTCCTTTGGTAACTGCA
>DASWCA010000553.1:0-2809 GCA_036390355.1 Acidobacteriaceae bacterium | reverse complement strand
ATGCGGATAACCGCTGAACCAGTGAACGGTGTCAATCTGGTGGACCAGCCACTGGTCGGGAATCCCGGAAGAATAGGGCCAGAAGAGGCGAAACTCAAGATATTTGCGCGCGTCGAAAGGCTCGTACGGTCTGTTGAGCAGATAGCGCTTCCAGTCCGTATCCTGCTCCTTCAAGAGCGGCACAACATCCGGACGCCTCCAGCGGCCTGGCTGATTGACATTCCATGTCATCTCGACCATGACGATGTCTCCGAACTTGCCAGACCTGATGTATTCGGCCGCCTTCTGATAGCTGGGCGTGCTGCGGCGCTGGGTCCCGACCTGCACAATCTTGCCCGTATCCTTGACAGCGGCGCGGAACAGGCGCGCGTCCGCCATTGTATGCGCGGTAGGCTTCTCTACATACGCATCGCGACCGGCGTTGACAGCCTCCACTCCGTGCAGCGCGTGCTGGAAATCCGCAGTCGCAATAAGAACCGCATCGATGTCGTTGCGAGCATACAGCTCGTCGTTATTGCGGACCGCGGCGGTAGGATTTCCGTTGAGTTTCTGGATCAAAGCAGAACCTTCTTCCCGGCGCAGGCTCCAAAGATCAGACACGGCAATGAGAGAGAAGTTCAAATCTTTGGCATGCTGCTGAAAGGCGGGAATCAAAGAGCTCTTCATGCGGTCGCCGCAGCCGACTACGCCTACCCTGACGCGGTCGTTGGCACCCAGGATGCTGGCATAACTGGACGCATTCCACGAGACCGCTGTCGCCGCCAAGGTCGCTGAACTGACCTTCAAAAACTCCCTGCGACTGTTCTCCTTCATTGTCATCCCGGACTCTCCGTATGTTTCGTTCACTGACTTGGTATAGCAGCCTGTCTTCCGAGGGCTAATGTTCGGACCAAGGGGTGCGTGGAGTCAAGTTGCCGCCTCACTAACCCCGAATGAGTTCCCAGGCGCGGTGCATCGTGATGGACGGTCCTCCAAGTTGCTGACCGCTGAATTTAGTGCACGTGGATGACCTGGTTGCCGTCGGGGTGGGCGGGGTCTTTGATGATCTTGCCGCCCTGCATGACGAACGCTACGTGCTCCATGACAGTGATGTCGGCGAGCGGATCGCCCGACACCGCGACTACGTCGGCGAAACGGCCGGGCTCCAATGAGCCTACCTCTTTGTCTTTGCCGAGCATGGTTGCGGCGTTGATGGTGGCTGCCTGCAATGCTCCAAGGGTGGAGAGGCCGCCGCGAACCAGCGCGCCGAATTCCTTTGAGACCGACTCATCGATGTCCGCATCATCGACTCCGTACACGATGGGGATGTGGTGCGCGAGGGCGAGTTTGAAGGCCGGTCCCTGCGCGGCCATGATCTCTTTGCCCTTGGCAAATGAGTCGGGATCGCGGCCCTTGCTGAGGCCGGTTTCCATGTCGTGCTGGAAGCAGTAGAGCGTGGGCACGAGCCAGGTGTGGTGCTGTTCCATTAATGCAGCGCCTTCTTCGTCGAGCATGGTGCCGTGTTCGATGGAGTCGACGCCGGCGCGGACCGCGGCCTTGATACCGACGGCTCCCTCGGCGTGCGCCATGACTCGTTTGCCGGCGCGGTGAGCGACTTCGACTGCGGCTGCCATCTGGGGCTCGCTCAGCTCCTGCACGTGGAAGTCGGATATGGGATCCATGACGCCGCCGGTGGCCATGAGCTTGATCCAGTCGGCGCCGTACTTGATGTCGCGGCGAACCACGTGGTCGACGTCGTCAACTGTATCGGCAACGTTGAGGCCTCGGGGCAGTTCAAGATCGGGCGACAAGGGAGCGCCATCGCCGTGACCGCCGGCAATGGAGACGCAGCTGCCTGCGGCCGTAATGCGCGGGCCGATGATGATGCCGCGCTTGACGGAATCCCGCAAGGCGAACTGGGGATAATCAGCCGGCCCTTCGCAGGCATCGCGGATGGAGGTGAAGCCGTGGTCGATCCAGAGGCGCAGGTTGTAGACGCCCCACACGGTGGCTTGCGGTATGGAGGTGCGCAGGTGGGCGGCGAAGTTCTGCGTGGTGGGGTTGGAAAGGATGTGGCCGTGGGCGTCGATCAGGCCGGGGAGAACGGTGTAAGCAGAGAGGTCGGTGAGGGGAACTCCCGCGGGCGGCGCGTCGCTGATGGATTGAATGCGGTCGCCGGCGATGAGGATGTAGGCATGGGTGCGAACCTGGCCGGTGCGCACGTCGATCAGCTTGCCGGCGAGGATGGCCTGGCTGGGTTGTTGAGCTGAGGCGGCGTACGCGAAGAGGAGGACGGCGAAGAAGAGTAAGGAGCGTCGCATCATGTTGGGTTTGAAGGTAACATTTCGGTCGCTGTGGAACAAAACAAAAGCAGGTGCTGGTTGTTGGGTCCCATCCTGGGCGCGATGAGACTGCGACAAGGATGGGTACGCGAACATGACTGGTTAATGCGGCTCAGTCGGACGTGCTACGACTTGGTTTGGGTGGCGAGCCACTTCTGCAGGTTGGGCTCCTGGAGTTTGCGGAGTTCGATGCAGCCGTCGATTTTTTCGATGGCGTGTTTGAGAGAGATGCCGGATGCGCCGACCTTGTGTTCGGCGAAGAATTTTTGCACGTCGTCGCGCGCGCCGGCGGAGCAGAAGCTGCCGGTCGATCCGACGACGTAACCGCCAAGTGCGGTGGTGAACTGGGCGTGCACCTTGTCCCAGTTGTTCTTGATGTACTCCCATGCGCGATCGCGGGTTCCGGTGATCTGAAGAGCGACGGAGAACTGGATAGCCGCATCCTGATTGCGAACTTTGCCCGATGCGGCGTAGTCAAGCGAACGCTG
>DASWCA010000552.1:0-5461 GCA_036390355.1 Acidobacteriaceae bacterium | reverse complement strand
AAGTGGAATGTGTTCTGGGATGCGCCGCTGGCGGTGCCGGGCACCGATCCGAGCCACCTGATGGGGCCGGGGCGGACGGAGGACGAGATAAAACGTGCCGCAGTGAGTTACAAATCGGACGCGTGCTCGGTGAAGACCGATGGTGACCGGGTGACGGTGACCTTCAACGGGCTGACGTTGGGATTGTTTGCCGGCGATCTTGAGTTCACGGTGTACAAGGGATCGAACCTGCTGCGGCAGGAGGCGGTGGCGAGCACCGATGCGAAGGACGTGGCGTTCATCTATAAGGCGGGGCTGAAAGGATTTCGCATCACGGACTCGACCAAGGTGGTGTGGCGGGACACGTCGCAGGTTTGGCAGGAGCAGGACTTTGGCGGCGACGTGAACGAGCAG
This sequence comes from Acidobacteriaceae bacterium, assembly GCA_036390355.1. Classification (GTDB taxonomy): domain Bacteria; phylum Acidobacteriota; class Terriglobia; order Terriglobales; family Acidobacteriaceae; genus Edaphobacter. The sequence goes on along the minus strand of DASWCA010000552.1, from coordinate 5,068 downwards.
CCGGTGAATGTGCAGGCGCGGAACCGGGTGGAGATTCTGGAGACGGGCGGGGGATCGCTGGGGGTGTTTCCGCCGCCGCACAAGTTTTTCTTTGCGCGCGAGAACGAGGTGAACCTGGGGTATGTGTTCTATCGCAAGGACAACGACAGCTCGTTCTCGCTGGGCGTAATGCAGCCCGAGCGTGGCGAAGGGTACAAGCCCTGGGGTGTGACGGATGAGGTGTGGAAGCGGCGGAGTGGAGTCGCGCGGCAACAGGTGCTGAACTACGCGCTGTACAACGCGCCTCCGGGAACGATGCAGCACATGCCGGTGTACTACTACCTGAGCGCGACCGGGAGCCACGCGACAGATGAGGCGGTGCTGAAGTACACGCATGACGATGTGTACAAGCCGGTGCCAGGATTCAAGACGGTGACGGGGCATTTTCATCTTGAGCTGAATGAGATGGTGCGGGACCGCGGGACTTCCGACTTTCAGCCGACGTGGGTGCCGGTGTTCCGTGGGATGGGAATCAACGTGGTGTATCTCGGCGATTTTCATGACGACTCGGACCAGCGCGATGCGGGGCCGAAGCGGTTGCCGGAGCAGAAGGCTTACTTCGAGGCATCGCGAAAGCTATCGGACAAGAACTTTCTGGTGATGCCGGAGGAAGAGGTGAACTCGTACTTCGACGGGCACTGGTACTTGATGACGCCGAAGCCGGTGTATTTTACGCATTCGGCCGATGGCGAGAAGGGGCGGCCGTTTGAGGAGGAGGTACCGGGATACGGCAAGGTGTATCACATCGGGTCGGCGGACCAGATGCTGAAGATGATTAACGAGACGGGAAGCATTATGTGGACGGCGCATCCGCGGACGAAGAGCTCGGCGCTGTTTCCGGACATGTATAAGGACAAGGACTTCTTCCTGAGCGACCGGTTTATCGGCGAGTCGTGGGAGTCGCTGCCGGTGGACCAGTCGCAGAAGCGGCTGTGCGAGGTGCGGTGCTTCGGGCTGAACGACGAGATGAGCAACTGGGCTCCGAAGCCGAAGTTCATGCTGGCCGAGGGCGACACGTACATGAAGCGGCCGGATGACGATACGTATCCGTTCCTGGCGATCAATTATCTGAAGCTGGATAAGGTGCCGGCGTGGAACGAGAGCTGGGCTCCGGTGGTGGAGGGACTGCACGCAGGGAACTTCTTCGGGACGACGGGCGAGATTCTGTTCCACGACTGGAAGATTGAAGGTTCGGGTGCGAAGAGCGTCTACACCGCAAACGTCGAGTACACGTTTCCGCTGGATTTCGCGGAGGTGGTTTGGAGCGATGGGACGAATGTGGATCGGAAGCTTGTGAGTCTGACAGATACGACGGCGTTCGGGACGAAGACGCTGCGGATTCCGTTCGATGCTACGGGGAAGAAGTGGGTGCGGCTGGCGGTTTGGGATGCGGCTGGGGATGGGGCGTGGCTGCAGCCCGTGGCGGTGAAGTGATCCGCAAAAGGCTTAACACCGATTGACACCGATGGGACCGATCAAAGACGAAAATGCGGGGATTCTTCGCTGCGCTCAGAATGACAAGCGAAAAGCGGAAGCAGATTCTCTTGGGGATGACAAACGAAATGCAACTACGGAGATTCTGAGCTTCGCTCAGAATGACGACGCGTTGCGGGGTGGCTTCACCGTTATCGGTGCTGTGCGACGGACGTGAGGCCGAGGACGGGGGCGAGGTAGTGGCCGGTGTGGGAGCGGGGGTTGGCGGCGATCTCTTCGGGGGTGCCGGTGGCGACGATCTGGCCGCCGGCGCTGCCGCCTTCGGGGCCCATGTCGATGACCCAGTCGGCGGACTTGATGACGTCGAGGTTGTGCTCGATGACGAGGAGGGAGCCGCCTCCTTCGATGAGCTTGCGGAAGGCTGCGAGGAGTTTTTGCACGTCGTCGAAGTGCAGGCCGGTGGTGGGCTCGTCGAGGATGTAGAGGGTGCGGGAGCGTGCGCGGCCAGCGGCCTGGCTGGCGGAATCGGATGAGTTGCGGTTGGAGATGGAGCGCGCGGTGGCGAGGTGCGAGGCGAGCTTGACGCGCTGGGCTTCGCCGCCGGAGAGCGTGGTGGCGGACTGGCCGAGGCGGACGTATCCGAGGCCGACTTCGTCGAGGACGTAGAGCTTGTCGACGATTTTGGGGAGGCCGGCAAAGTAGGTGAGGGCCTCCTTGACGGTCATGTTGAGGACGTCGTGGACGTTGCGGCCCTTGTACTTGATGTCGAGGATGGAGGATTTGTAACGCGTGGCGTTGCATTCTTCGCAGGGGAGCTCGATGTCCGCGAGGAACTGCATCTCGACGGTGACGGTGCCGTCGCCTTCGCAGACGTCGCAGCGGCCGCCGGGGACGTTGAAGGAGAAGCTGCCCGCGGTGAAGCCCTTGCGCTTGGCGTCGGGCTGGGCGGCGAAGAGGGCGCGGATCTCGTCGAAGGCCTTGATGTAAGTGACGGGATTAGACCTCGGCGTGCGGCCGATGGGGGATTGGTCGACGAGGACGACGTCGTTGAGGTGCTGGGTGCCGGAGAGAGCGCGGAAGAGGTGCGTCGGTTCAGGCTCGCCGGAACCGGGCTCGCGGTTGAGAGCCTGCATGAGCGCGCGGTAGAGGACCTGGTGGATGAGCGTGGACTTGCCGCTGCCGCTGACGCCGGTGACACAGCAGAGCAGGTTGAGAGGGATGTCGACGTCGACGCCGCGGAGGTTGTGAATGCGTGCTCCGGTGAGGCGTAGGATTTCGCGGCCAGGCTCGCGGCGGTGCTTGGGGATGGGGATGGTCATGCGACCGGAGAGATATTTTCCGGTGATGGAGCGGGAGTTGGCGGTGACTTCGGCGACGGAGCCTGCGGCGAGGAGCTGGCCGCCGAGCTCGCCGGCGCCGGGGCCGAGGTCGAGCAGGTAGTCGGCGGAGCGGATGACGTCGGGATCGTGCTCGACGACGAGGATGGTGTTGCCGAGGTCGCGCAGGGAGTGCATGATGCGGATGAGCTTGGCAGTGTCTCGGGTGTGCAGGCCGATGCTGGGCTCGTCGAGCACGTAGAGGGCTCCCACCAAGCGAGAGCCGAGGCTGGTCGCCAGCTGGATGCGCTGCGATTCGCCGCCGGAGAGCGTGGAGGAGAGGCGGTCGAGCGTGAGGTAGTCGAGGCCGACCTCGTGCAGGAAGTGGATGCGCTGGCGAACCTCTTCGAGGATCTTGCCGGCGATTTCTATTTGTGCCGGGGAGAGTTGCAGATTGTCGAAGAAGGCTTGTGCGGCGGTGATGGTGAGGGCAGAGACTTCGCAGATGTTCTGGTTGCTAATTAAGACGGCGCGGGCTTCGGCGCGGAGGCGCTGGCCGCGACAGTCGGGGCAGAGTGCGTAGCCGCGGTACTTGGAGAGGAACACGCGGACGTGGAGCTTGTACTTCTTGCGGTCGAGTGCGGCGAAGAAGCCGCGGATGCCGGGGTAGGCGCCGCGACCTTCCCAGAGGAGCTCCTGCTGGGCGGGATCGAGATCGTACCAGGGGACGTCGGTGGGGATCGCGGCGGATTTTGCGAAGCGGATCATCTCGCCGTGGAAGGGGCGGTATTTGGTGGTGGTCCACGGGGCGATGGCGCCCTGGGCTAGCGTCTTGGAGCGGTCGGGGAGGATGAGGTTGGGATCGAAGTCGATGGTGTTGCCGAAGCCCTGGCAGCGCGGGCATGCGCCGTAGGGATTGTTGAAGGAGAAGAGGCGGGGCTCAGGCTCGCGGTAGGCGCGGTGGCAGGAGCAGCACTCGAATGCGGCTGAAAACCTCAGATGTTGGGGCGAGTTAGAAATGGTTGCAGGTCCTTCGCCTCCGCTCAGGATGACACTTTCTGTATTTGTGGGCTCAGCCGGGCGGGGGACAGTGTGGAACTGGACTTCGCCGGCCTCGCGGTAGCCGGTCTCGATGGCGTCTACGATTCTCGTTCTTATTTCAGGGCTAATCGAGAGTCGGTCGATGAGGACGAAGATGGGCTGGGAGAAGTCGAGTTCGAGGAGGGATTCGGGGGTGGAGAATTCGACGATTTTTCCGGGCTGTCCTTCGATTTGTTGATACAGACGGTTGTAGCCGCGGCGGCGGAGTTCGGTGAGGCGGTCTTTGAGGGCGTCGGTGAGGGAAGAAAGGCCTAACACCGATGACACCGATTTGATCGATTTTTTTGATTTGGATTTCTTAAGAGGCTTGGGTGGTTCCGGCTCGACGTCGGTGGTGGCGGGCTGAAGTGCTTCGAATTTGATCTCGGGGCGGACGATGGGGAAGAGGGCGTAGGCGCGGGTGGATTCGGGGAGGCCGAGGAGGGCGGCGACGATCTCGTCTACGGTGTCGTGGCGGACGATGCCGCCGCAGTGCAGGCAGGTGACGGTGCCGCAGCGCGCGTAGAGGAGGCGGAGGTAGTCGTAGATCTCGGTGGCGGTGGCGACGGTGGAGCGCGGGTTGCGGGTCTGGTTCTTCTGCTTGATGGCGATGGCGGGGGCGAGGCCGTCCATATGGTCGACGTCGGGTTTCTCGATGCGCTCGAGGAACTGGCGGGCGTAGGCGGATAGAGATTCAACGTAGCGGCGCTGGCCTTCGGCGTAGACGGTGTCGAAGGCGAGGGAGGACTTGCCGGAGCCGGACACCCCGGAGACGACGGTGAGAGCGTTGTGGGGGATGTCGACGTCGATGGATTTGAGGTTGTGGGTGCGCGCGCCGCGGATGACGATGCTGTCGTTCGCGGAGAGGGGTGCGGTGCGCGCGACTTCCTCGTCGGCGTTCAATGCGGGAATCTGCTCAATCATGGCCACTCTCTATTGTCGGATAGATGGGCCGGGATTGCGAATCGGTTGGGGCGGGGGCGCATACAATCGAGGGATGCGCATGGTCTGGGGCACACTTGCCGTCGCTTTGCTGCTCCTGCCGCTCGCGGAGGATTTGCGTTGTCAAACGCAGGCTGCAGGCGCTGCGGCGCACGTCGATTCCGATGCGGATGGGCTGGACGATGCGGTGGAGCAGCAGTTGCTGGAGCAGTTTGCGCCGAGGTTCATGGTGGGGCGGGGCGATTGCTCCGGCGTGC
>DASWCA010000551.1:0-2791 GCA_036390355.1 Acidobacteriaceae bacterium | reverse complement strand
TTCCCTCCATCCCATCCGCTGCCGGTTGCCCGGCGTTGTTGGGGGACTTCTCCGGTACAGTAGGTCGGTCCGACTTCCCAGGTCCGTTCGTCATCGGCGTACATCCTTAGACTTCCCGATGCGTCCCAAGGCTACTGCTGCCCTGGGCAGACCTGGGATCTCCCGGTTCCCGTTCGAGGTGCTTCCGTACGTGCACGGGGTCTGTGACCGCGCGGGACTCCGTTGCACCTCGCGATATCGGTGCACCGGATGGGGCCTTCCGCATCTCCTTACAGCGTCGGCGTCCCGGAGTAATTGTCTTACGCGGCTGCATACCCGGCCCGCACGTTCCCTTGTCAACGCTTCGACGCCGCCCTCGCGAGCGGCTCCGCATGACTCAGGGACGATGTGGGTCGCTATCACATTCGTATGACTCTTTCATTCACTACACCTCGCCGGTTTAACCGGCGCACAAGGAGAAACGAAATGAAAATCAAAGTGACCAGCGTATACGTGGACGACCAAGACAAGGCCCTGCGCTTCTATACGGAAGTGCTGGGCTTTGCCAAGAAGACCGATTTCAGTCAAGGCCCATATCGCTGGCTGACCGTGGCGTCGCCCGAGGAGCCGGACGGCACTGAGCTGCAGCTGGCGCTGAACAACAACCCCGCGGCCAAAGCGTATCAGCAGGCGATGTTTGAACAGGGCCAGCCCGCGGCCATGTTCTACACCGACGACGTCAAGGGCGACTACGAGCGGATAAAGGCCCGCGGCGCCGAGTTCACGATGCCGCCCACCGACGTGACCGGCTCGACCATTGCCATGCTGAAGGACACCTGCGTCAACCTCATTCAGCTCACCCAGTTGGCACGCTATTCACGCTAGGGAGAAGATAGATGACCGATCGCGAGCAGTACACACCGGGTCCGGCCAGCGGGGCGCAGGTACGAAAGGACGGAGAGAAGTGGACGCTCATTCTCGTCAGAGAACTGCGCCACTCGCCGGAAAAAGTCTGGCAGGCGCTAACCGACCCGACGCATCTACGCGAGTGGGCGCCCTTCGACACCGATGGGAGTTTGGGTACGGTTGGAACCACGGTGAAGCTCACCACGGTGAGAGCGCCCAAGCCGCAGGTTTCCGAAACGACAGTGACGCGAGCCGACGCTCCCAAGGTGCTTGAGTACAACTGGGGTGACAAGGATATCCGGTGGGAACTCGAAGCCTTTCGTGGCGGCACGCGCCTGACGCTGTGGCACAACATCGATCGCGGCTTCATCTCCATGGGTGCTGCCGGGTGGCACATTTGTTTCGATGTTCTGGATCGCCTTCTCATCGGAACTCCTATCGGTCGCATCGTCGGCGCGGAGGCCATGAAGTTCGATTGGCCTCGGCTCAACTCTGAGTACGCCCGGCAATTCGGTATTGAAACGCCCAGTTTGCGTCTTCGCAAACAGGCTCAAGAGTACGAGGAGGCCAAACAAATCCAGCAGGCACTCATGCCCACGGAAATTCCGCAGATGCCCGGTCTGGAAATTTCGGGTAGTTGGCGGCCGGCGCGAATCGTCGGAGGCGACTATTTTGATGTCTCCAAATTTGGCGCAAGCCGGCTGGGGCTCTGCATCGCCGACGTGTCCGGCAAGGGAATGCCAGCCGCTCTGCTGATGTCCAACCTCCAGGCAGTTGTCAAGGGGCTGGCGGCCGAGAACACCTCGCCCAAGGAACTGGTGGAGAAGGTCAACCGCGTGATGTGGCGTAACACCACGGAGGCCAAGTTCATCACCCTCTTTTATGGCCTGCTGGATGTCAACCGCAAAACCCTGCAGTACACCAACGCCGGACACAACCCACCCGTTCTGACCCGGGAAGACGGTGTTCAGGTACGCCTAGAACAAGGCGGCCTGATCGTGGGCGCTTTCGAGGAGTGTGTTTACGATCAGGGCGAGATCGACCTGCGGCCCGGAGACCGCCTGGTGATGTTTACGGATGGTCTGAGCGAGGCGGTGGACGGAAACGGCGAGGAGTTTGGCGAAAAGCGCCTGGCCGAGGCCGCGCGCTGCAACCGTCAACTGTCGGCGGAGGCGCTTCACCGTTGCTTGCTGGACCGCGTCACCGATTTCTGCGGCGGCGAGTTTGAGGACGACGCCACTGTCATGGTCGTTGCTGTTTCCTAGACAAACCGCGCATCGTCGGCCGATAGGCCAGAGTAAATGACGCGGTATCGCGGATAAATGGAGGACAAACTCAATCATGAAAGAAGCCACCAAACGGTCGATCCTTCGCTGGATTCATATTGTCTTTAGCATTCCCATACTCGGTTACATTTATAGTCCGTTTGAAGAAATTCCAAAGTACGCGTCCCGTGTTCGGTTTGTCGTCGTTCCTGTAATGCTCCTTTCCGGATTGTGGATGTGGAAAGGCCATGTCCTTCGACGACTTATTTCGAAGAGATCGGCCAATAAAACTACTGGCATGAAAACAGGACTGGAATCCGAGGCATAATGATCCAATGAATCCATCGGAACGTATTGACCAGCTGATCGCAGGACTCACAGACTGGCGTGGCAAAACGTTCGCCAGCATCCGCAAGACCATCCTTGAGGCCGACCGGGAGATCATCGAAGAATGGAAGTGGATGGGAAGCCCAGTGTGCTCTCGCGACGGAATGATCGCCGTCGGCAACGCCCACAAAGATAAGGTGAAGCTTACCTTTTCCCACGGGGCGAGCCTCCCAGATCCTGACAAGCTCTTCAACGCGGGCCTTGGAGGCAACGCCTGGCGAGCCATCGATTTGTTCGAGGGCGACAAGATTAAT
>DASWCA010000550.1:0-7868 GCA_036390355.1 Acidobacteriaceae bacterium | reverse complement strand
TATCGCCATCCGGTGTAGGATTTCGCGTAGACTCGAATTCGCACCTCTGCACACCCAAGACAGGTTCAAGACAGGTTCAATGGCAGATCGCAAGTTCCACAGGACCAACCAAATTCTGATCGGTACCGCTGCGGCCTTCGCCGGACTCGCCTTTGCAGTGGCGCTCGTCCCACAGCACGCCGCGCTGGCGGCATCGGCTCCCGAGCCCGCAAGCTCCTCGGCCAACGGCAAACCCAGCGCCAGCGAAGTCATCCTCTTGAACGCCCTGGATGCCGAGTTGAAGCGGGCTGTCTCCTCCCTGGGAGCCGACGGCGCTGCCGCCGCGCAGCAGCCGAAGCCCTACTTCCTCAGCTACGCCGTCTCAGACGGCACGGCTGTCGCCATCAGCGCACAATATGGCGCAATCACCAGTTCCAACGAGGCCCATCGCCGTTCCGTGGACGTGCAGGTCCGGCTGGGTAGTCCCGCCGAAGACAACACCCATGGTGACCATCGCACCAGCGCACTCACGACAATGCCGCTTCCGCTCACCGACGACCGCGACGCCATCGCGCGCTCACTCTGGTATGCGACCAACCGCGGCTATGCCCGCGCGCTCGACGGCTTCCTGAAAGTCAAGACCGAACAGCAGGTGCGCGCAAAGGAAGAGGACGGATCAGCGGACTTCAGCACAGAAAAAGCCGAGACAGCCGTGCTTCCGTCCCCGTCCGCATTCGTCGTGGATCGCGCCGCGTGGGAACAACGCCTGCGCGAGATTTCCAGCCTCTTCTCCCATTACCCCGACGTATTCGCAGATTCCGTCCAGTTCGAGGCTTCGACTGAAACCGATTACTTCGTCTCGTCCGAAGGCGCTCGCGTGGCCACGCCCGGACACGTCGCACGGCTGATCGTCGTTGCACGCACGCGCGCTGCCGACGGCATGGACCTGTTTCGCGCTGAGACTTTCGAGGCCGAATCTCCTGCTCATCTGCCCGATCAGAAGACGGTCACTGAAAAGACCATCGCGATGGCGAAGAACCTCGAAGCCCTTCGCATCGCCCCAATCACTGAGCCATTCAATGGCCCGGCAATCCTCAGCGGACGCGCCTCCGCTGTTTTCTTCCACGAGGTGCTCGGCCACAGGCTCGAAGGCCAGCGCCAGCGCGGCGACGAAGAGGGTCAGACCTTCACGAAGCTGCTCGGCAAACCCATCCTGCCAACCTTTCTCAGCGTGGCCGACGACCCCACACTCAGCAGCTTCCACGGAACGTCGCTCAGCGGCCATTACGAGTACGACGACGAGGGCCAGGCAGCACGCCGCGTCGACCTGATCAAAGATGGCGTCCTCGAAACGTTCCTCATGTCGCGCCTGCCGATTGCAAGCGTCGCGCAAAGCAATGGCCATGGCCGCGCCGAAGCGGGCCACATGCCCACCGGACGCCAGGGCAATCTCATCGTGACCTCGTCAAAGACCGTCCCCGAATCCGAACTCCGCGTCATGCTCATCGCCGAAGCGAAGAAGCAGGGCAAAGCCTACGGGCTCTACTTCGAAGACATCTCCTCCGGCTTCGCGGTGACCACGCGGCGTTCGCCGCAGGCTTTCCAGGTAATCCCACTGGTCGTCTACCGCGTTTACGTGGATGGCCGTCCCGACGAACTGGTGCGTGGCGTCAGCATTGTCGGAACGCCTCAGGCTGCGCTGAACAACATCCTGGCAACCGGTGACAAGCAGGACATATTCAACGGCATCTGCGGCGCCGAGTCGGGTAGCATTCCCGTCAGCGCCGTCGCTCCGGCCATGCTCGTTAGTTCGATTGAAACGCAACGCCAGGCGCAGGGGACCGCGCGTCCGCCAATCCTGCCGCCACCCAATGCGTCCGCGACGGCGCCAAATTCTGATAAAGGAGCGAAGTAATCGATATGCTCCTGAAATTGTCCCAAATCAAACGCACTTCGGCCGGAGTTATCGCTGCGCTCTTCCTTTCTGCCACGACTTTGGTTACATATGCGGCAACGCCACAGGATGCGGCCAAAGACGATCCGATCCTGCGCGCGATGCAGGCCGAACTCGAACGCGAGCAAGCGCAGTTGCTCCTTCCCGGCATGCAGCGCCCCTACTTCATCGAGTACCGCATCGACGATTTCGCGACGTACGAGGCAGTCGCCAACTATGGCGCGCTGGTCCGCGAAGAGGCCGGCCACCAGAGGATCGTGCGGGTCACGGTCCGCATTGGCAGCTATGACACGGATTCCAGCACCATCCGGGGAGATGGTTCCCTGGCGCTTGCGGCAATCGACAATAATCCCGAGGCGCTTCGCTACTCCCTGTGGACCGCGACCGACGAGGCATACAAGAACGCGCTGCGTGCCTACTCGACCAAACAGGCAGCGTTGAAGCGGTTTCAGACTCCGCCCACCGAGAAGGACTTTGCTGCCGCGAAGCCGAATGTGTACATCGGCCCGCTGGTTGCACTCGACATCGACCGAGCCGACTGGAAGCGCCGCATCGTCGACGCCAGCGGACTCTACGCTACCGATCCAGAGGTCCGTGCATCGTCCGCGAATGTGCAGTACTCGAGCGCAAACCTGCGCGGCATCGCGGTGAATCGCTATCTGGTCAACACCGAAGGCACCATCGTGCGACAGGGATACAGCGGCTACAACGCCATGATCGGTGTTGGCGCGCAGGCAGCCGACGGCATGCAACTTGCCCGCGAGAACGGCACCACCGCTACCGCGGCAAAGGACCTGGAGCCGTGGCCCGCCTTCCGCCGCCGCGTTATCGACGACCTCAAGAGCCTGGAGGCGCTGCGGAATGCGCCAGTCGTTTCGGCGGAGGATTACCACGGGCCCGTGCTGTTCAGCGGTGACGCTGCCGCGGACGTCCTGAACAGCCTCTTCATCCCAAACGTGGAAGCGAAGCGGCCCGAGATGGGCACCACCGCGCGCACCACCGGGGTGTATACGTCGAGCTTCCATGCCGGCGTTCTGCCTGAGTTTCTCAACGCGACAGACGATCCGCTGACGACAACCTTTGCCGGCCACTCCTTGCTCGGTGCCTACGCGGTAGACGATGAGGGCGTGCCGGCGCAGCCTGTCGACATCGTCGCGAATGGCAAGCTGCAGAACTTTCTCATCGGACGCACTCCAATCAAGGACTTCCCGGGCTCCAACGGCCACGGCCGCGCACCCGTGGGACAAGGCGCTCAGCCGCACGCGGGCGTCATGATCTTCAAGTCGAAGACACCACTAAGCGCCGACGCAATGAATGCGCGCCTGCTCTCAATGGCCAAAGACCAGAGCCGCGACGTGTACGCGGTCGAGACGCTCGGCGGGCCGCTCGCGCCACGAGTTCTCTACCTGGTGCATCCCGACGGCAGTCGCCAGCTGGTGCGCGGCGCGGTCTTCGACGAACTCGACAACCGCAGTCTCCGTTCCGGAATCGTCGCCGCCGGTGAAGACGAGTACATCGCCAACTCGCTCGGCATCGTGCCCTCAACCACGATCGCGCCGAGCCTTCTCTTCGACAGCATCGGCGTCAAGCGCGCTGCCGAAGAGCAGCAGAAGCTCCCCTACTATCCGCCGCCGACGGAAACGCAGGCAGCCAAGTAGCGCAATTCGTCTGTGAGTGCGCTAGTTCAGCCGGACAATATACGGCTGTGCGCTGGGATCGGGAATGTGGATGCTGTCGGCAATCTGGTCGGCCGATCGCTTGTCCTCATTCTTCGGATTGATCCGCACCCAATGACCCGTCGGTCCGGCGAACTCAATCACTTTGGCGGTCGTATAGCGGCGCATCAGGTCATTCTTCAACCGGATCGCCTCCGTCTGATCCAGGAACGCGCCAATCTGCACGCACCATCTCCCGGCCGGATCGACGCCCGGATGTTCCGGCGGCGCAAACGCCTCCACCCGCACCCTCGCCGTCCCCGGACGATAGATATCCACCGCCTTCGCTGCCGCCAGCGACAGGTCGAGGATGCGTCCATCGATGAATGGCCCGCGATCCGTGATGCGCACCACAACCGACTCGTTGTTGCTCAGATTTGTGACTCGCACGATCGACCCCATGGGCAGCGTGCGGTGCGCCGCCGTCATTGCGTTCTGATCGTAGATGGTGCCGTCCGCGCCCTTGCGATTATGATACGGAGGCCCATACCAGCTCGCCAACCCAGTCTCGCTCGACACTGGCTTTCCTTGCGGCTCGAGTTGCGAAGGAGTCCCGGCCGACCTACTCCCCGCACTTGGCTTGCCCGAACCCAAATCACCTGAACCAGGACGCGCCGGATGCCCATTGCCCAAATCATCATCCGAGGCCTGCACTGTCGGCGTTGGAGGCGGCTGATACGTTACCGTCGCCTGCTTGTGCCGGCAACCTGCAACCCCGAACACCAGCGCCGGCAGAAGTACCCGGCAAACTCTGGAAGCTCCACCCCATCGGCGATGTGGAATGCGGCTCAAGGCTTGGGTGCATCCTTATCCGGAGTGGGTGGCGCCGCCTGCGCAGCCGCCGCCGCGGCACGACGATCGTCCATCCGCTGCGCCAGCTTGTGCAACTCCGCGGCCGCAGCCCGTAACGCCTGCGATCCGTTGCGCCGGATGTCCGGGACCACCTCGTCGTTGATATACGTCACGACGTTGCGAACCTCTTCCTCCGCGCGCGTAGCAGCCTCGCGCAACTGCTGCTCCCAGCGTCTCGGCGCCTCATTGGGCATGGGTACACCTCTCCACAATCCAGTATGGCGACGCGAAAAACCGCGGGTCAATGCCGGAATCGTGTTATTAGATGCAAAGTGCCCGATTGGTAATGCTCGTCTGGCGCACGCCGAGCACTCCCGCGGCTCGCCCTTCGACCTTCATTTCCCACCCATCCCATTGAAAGAAAAGACGCAGCCGCTTTGATGTGTAAATCCCCCGGACGGGTTGCGCGAATGCCCCAAAAATCTCGTTGCCAACGGCTATTTTCCCGGCTACATTTATGTGACTCAGAAATATTCTGACGTGGAGCGCGCCCCATGGGAGCGATTATTCTTCTTGCGGCGCTTTCCCTCGCCTTGTCGGAGGCCACCTCCCTCTGCCCGTTGTTGCTGGCACAGACGCCGTACATCGTGCCCCCGGCAGCGTCGGCGTCAACGACGGCAACAGGAATATTGACGACCGCGGCGCCCGATATCACAAATACCCAGTTGGCCCTGCTTCCAGACGCGCCTCTCCCTGTAGCGGCCGCCGTCGTAATCGCGCCCGTCATGACTATCGCCCCAACGCCAAACCCCTACACGCCATTCCTCAACTCCACGGCCCCCGCGCCGCTCACACCAAAGCAGAAGGCGCTGCTCGCCTTCCACAACTTCAAGGATCCAGGCAACCTCGCCTCCGTCGCATACACCTCCGCCATTGCAATCGGCACGGATGCGCACACCGCCTACGGCCCCGGCTGGAAGGGCTTCGGTGAGAATTTCGGCTACAGACTCGTCCGCGACGCCACTGCCGAGGTCGTCGGCACCTTCCTCATCCCATCTATCACCCACGAGGACCCGCGCTACCACCGCATGCCCGACGCCTCCGCTCCGCGGCGCGTGCTCCACGCCGTCTCCCGCACCGTCATCGCTCAGAGCGACACTGGCAAACTCATGCCCAATTACGCGACGCTACTCGGCACCCCCATCCGCGCGGAGATTGCCAACCTCTACATCCCTGGCGTCCGGTGCAACCTCCCCGGCACGGCCGAGCGCGTGCTCACCAGCTACGCCGAAAACCCCATCGACAACCTCGTCACCGAGTTCCTGCCCGACGTAGCGAAGCACGTCCACCTCCACGTCCTCTTCGCGCAGCGCCTTCTCAACCAGGCCACCGGCAGCCGCTAGCCCCCTTCCGCTCTATCCGTCGCCCCGCCGACACTCCACTCAGCGCGCCCTTTCCCCATTCAATGCAACATATTGCCGTTCGCTAAACCCACCTTCAAATGCTTGCCAAACCCCCGTAAGCTGGAGGCTGAAGAGCATCTCGTTCGGCAACGAAGATGCCATGTGAAATTCCGCACGGCCCGTTGCACTGTGCTCCCTCATTCGCTCGAAGCGCCGATCATGGGCCCCAGTCAAGACCCCGGCCATTCCGACCAACCTTCTTCAGGAGAGAAACCCCAATCATGGCAAAGCGCGCAAAGGTAATGGAAAAAGTTCTGGTTCAGGCCGCCAAGGGCGGATGGGTCGTATACAGCAGGCTCAACTCGCTGGTCAGCGACAGCCCCAGCTTCACGCCCAAGTGGAGCGACAAGCCCCTGCTCAAGTCCTACCAAAAAGAGAAGCCGCCCCTGGGCTGGCCGCGCACCACTGACTCTCTCTGTCCCAAATGCGTTCCCGAAATCCGCCAGCAGATCGTGGACGGCAAGCTGCCCCACGAGATCCTGCTCAACGAAAAGGTCGGTGAGATCAAGGCCCAGATCATCGAGCGCGACGGCAAGATCCTCATGGTCAAGGACTGCCCCATCCACGGCCACTTTGAAGACGTGATGTCCATCGACACCGCCTTCTTCAAGCACCTCGAAGAGGTCTTCCCCGGCCGCGACATCCGCGCCCACAACGATGGCAAGCTGCACAATCATGGGACGTCCACCGTCACCCACGGGCGCGGCTCGGTCCTCACCATCGACCTCACCAACCGCTGCAACATGATGTGCGATCCCTGTTTCATGGACGCCAACCAGGTCGGTTTCGTCCACGAACTCACATGGGACGAGATCAAGACCATGCTGGACAATGCCGTCACCATCAAGCCCAAGCGTCAGATGAGCGTGCAGTTCTCCGGCGGCGAGCCCACGCTCTCCCCTTACTTCCTTGACGCCGTCGCCTACGCCCGCAAGGTCGGCTACACCAGCGTCCAGGCTGCCACGAACGGTATCGAATTCGCCAAGTCGAAGGAGTTCGCCAAGGCCGCTGCCGAAGCCGGTCTGCGCTACGCCTACCTTCAGTTCGACGGCATCGGCAATGCCGCCAACTCGCACCGCAAGGTCGGCAACGCATTCGACGTCAAGCTCCAGGCGATCCATAACCTCTACGAAGCCGGCGTCGACATCGTGCCCGTCACGACCATCGTCAACGGCATCAACAACGAGCAGGTCGGCCGCATTATCCAGTTCGCGCTCGACAACCCGAAGAAGATCAACTTCCTCAGCTTCCAGCCGGTCAGCTTCACCGGCCGCGACGAGGCGGTTTCAGACGAACGCCGCGCCGCCCAGCGCTACACCCTTTCGCACATGGCCCACGACGTCAAGAACCAGACAGGCCTCGGCGAGCCCACGCGCGACTGGTTCCCCATCTCCTTCATGTCCACCTTCTCCGATTGGGCCGACCTCGTGCATGGCCCCGACCGCGACTGGGGCCAGCTCTCCTGTGGATGCCACCCGAACTGCGGCATCTCCATGGCGCTGATGATCGACAAGGAGACCAAGGAAGCCGTGCCGGTCACCGCCTTCATCAACGCCGACCGTCTCGCCAAGGACATCGCCCGCGTCAACGACGCAGCCCGCGGCAAGTATATGACCATGATTGGCGCAGCGCTCGCGCTCATTCGCAACTACAAGCCGAACATGGCGCCCACCCACTTCAAAATCAAGGACCTGCTCACCAAGTTCGATAAGAGTTTCGGCGCCTCCGGTCGCGACTACGGTAAAGTCACTGCCGATCGCACCATGGAAGACATCAAGAAGCGCCGTGGTGATCGCTGGAACTTCCTCTTCATCGCCGGCATGTGGTTCCAGGACTTGTTCAACTACGACTTCCGCCGCACCGAGCAGTGCATCATCCCGTACGCCACGCAGGAGGGCGAAATCTCCTTCTGCGCCTACAACACCGGCGTGGGCTGGCGCAACATCATCGAGAAGATGCACATGA
>DASWCA010000549.1:0-2263 GCA_036390355.1 Acidobacteriaceae bacterium | reverse complement strand
GGGTCTCGTGGTACTTGCCGAAGGCGGCGGTACTGTATCCGTTCATGCGCAATATCTCGGCTAACGGTGCGACGCTCTGCGGACGAATGCCGGTGTTGCCCGGAAATGCGGTCGCCAGCTCCATAATGGCTCCCGTATTCGTGACGTGGTGATTACGGCCGGTGAGTAACGCCATTCGCGTCGGGGAACAGAGTGCCGTGGTGTGAAAGCCGTTGTAGCGGAGGCCCTCGGCAGCCAGTTTGTCGAGCGTGGGCATTCTGGCCGGTCCACCAAAGGCGCTGGGTTGCCCGAAGCCAATGTCGTCCAACAAAACGATGACAACGTTGGGTGCTCCCTTCGGAGCATTGACCTCAAAGCGCGGCGGCGCCTTGGCGTTACGGGCATCCAGTTCCGTGATGGTTGGGGGCTGAGGTTCAGGAACGGGCAGCACGGTCCGATCCATCTGCTGCGCCGCCAACGACAGAGGCAGCAGGCTCAAGATAGCGACTAGGAAGGGTATTGGCGAAAACTCTCTCTTGAGCATCTGTTCTCCCATTTGGTTTGCCTTCGGGCGATTGCGATTCTCGAGAGCAGTCTATAAACGTCGTGCCGCATGGGTAACTAGCAAAACTGCCAGCCGCATGGAAGATCGCCGGAACCTGATGATAGGGCTCCCGGGGCACGGGTTATTCGAAAGTCATCATGACACGGTCGCGTAATCGCGAAACTGCCATCGACTCCTGACCGCCATCTTGTGTCCACATCCAGCCACACAATTCACTACAATGTCTCCACGTTTTGCGCACAAAAATCTAGAGGGCACGGCTCTCAGGAACTGTGCCTGAATTGACGAGCACTCCGGAAGCAACCGCATAACTTCCGGATTGCCGACATCCATGTAGTCATTTGTCAAGTGAAGGCACGGGTGTCCCGGGCGCGCTCGGGAGAGCGTGCAAATCAACAGTTTCAGGATGTTCTAGGTGTGATGTGTCAAGAGGTTGTTGTCATCGAGACCTGCTCTGCTGATGGGCGGCTGTTGGTTGAGACTGGCGTGAGGCCGGTGCCAGTTGTACTGGTGGGTCCAGGCTGGGAGTGAGGCGGTTCGGTCGTCTGAGTTCTGGAAGGTGTAGGCGTAAGCCCACTCGTTGATGGCGGTCTTGATGAAGCGCTCGGCCTTGCCGTTGGTGCGCGGCGTGTAGGGCCGGGTCCGGCGATGTTTCAAGCCGAGTTGGCCGCAGCTGCGGGCGAAGGTGTTGGCTTTGTAGCAAGGCCCGTTATCGGTGAGCACGCGCCGGATAGCGATGCCGAGTTGTCCGTACCAGGCCACCGCCGCGGCCAGGAAGTGCGTCGAACTGCGTTCGGTCTGATCCGGATACATGGCGGTGAAGGCGAGCCGCGAGTGATCGTCGATGGCGACGTGCAGGAACTCGGCGCCGATGCCCTTGACCCCATCGCGGCGGTCGCCGGTGACGCGATGCGAAGGCCGCTTGATGCGCACCAGGCGCTTGATATCCAGATGCAGCAGGTCGCCCGGAGCCGCGTGCTCATAGCGGTTGGGTGGCAGCTGCGGCTCGAGATGGCGGATGCGGTTCAGCTTCAACCGCCGCAGCACGCGGCTGACCGTGGCCTGGCTCAGCCCGAGCCGGTGCGCGATCCGCACGCCGGTCCAGCGTTGCCGCCTCAGCTGCTCGATCTCCATGATCCTCTCCTGCGGCGTGCCGCGTGGCGAACGATGCGGGCGCGAACTCCGGTCTTTCAACCCGGCAACGCCATAGTCCCGATACCGCCCCACCCACTTGGCTGCGCTCCGCCGGCTGAGCCTGAACTCGGCCGCGGCCTCCTTCAGGCTCAGCCGGCCCTCTAAAACACTCTTGGCAAGTTGCTCTCGACTGTAAACCACCAGTCGAGCATGATAGTGATAGTCCATTCGGTCTCCTGAGATCGCTTTCGTTTCCCAAACTCAGCTTCCCAGTTCTCGATCGAATGGACAACAACCTATTGAAACTTCACATCTAGGTAGAGAAGCGGATTTCTCCGCTGTGCAGCTCACAAAGTACGTGAGCTGCTTCGGTCGAAATGACGATTTCTGGGGCGGGGAGAAGAAAAACAACGGCGGAGTCGCCGCAGGTTCTATTGGATTGGACGTGGGGCGAAGTAGCCCTTTTGGGCGCGGACGTGGTAGCGGGGGTCGGTGGACTGGAGGTAGATGGTGCGGAAGGAGCCGTCCATCTTGAGGTTTGCCGGGCGATAGACGAGGTGGTACTGGCTGCGGAGCTCCTCTTCG
>DASWCA010000548.1:0-4160 GCA_036390355.1 Acidobacteriaceae bacterium | reverse complement strand
AGCGCGTCGATGGAGGTCTGAATAAATGTACCGCCCTGGTGCTGCTCGCTGACGTCAACGCCGTCCAGCAGGAATGAGATCGCACTTCCGCGAATGCCGCTGATCGTATTGCCGTCCACAATCTCCGGACGGATCGCAAGCGAGTTGCCGGTCGCGGGCAGCAGAGCGGCCCCAGGCGTCAGTTCCGCCAAGCGGAAAAAGCCGCGGCCATTCAGCGGCAAATCCGTAAGTTGCTGGTTCGAGATTACCTGGCCCACTGTCGCGGACTCCGTGGTCAGCAGTGGCTGCGCAGTCGTGACCTCGACAGTTATGTCGGCGGATCCAATCCGCAATTTGAAGTCTTCTCGAACCACCTGGCCGACCTGGACCTCAATCTTCGGACTCGTCATGGTTTGAAAGCCCTTCGCAGCGACGTTGAGGGAGTAGACGCCAGCCTGCACCGGCGTGATGACAAAATTGCCGGACCCGTCGGTGACAGCCGTTTGCACAATTCCGGTCCCGACGTTGGTCACCTTGACCGACGCACCCGCCACGGAGGCGCCCTGGGGATCGACAATCAGGCCGACGAAGCGTCCTTGCTCCACCTGAGCGGATGAGGAACCTGCTGCTAACAATGCCGATAGGACGAGGGTGCACAATCTCACTGCGCGAGCTGGGTGTTTGAGTTGCATGGCGTGCTCCTCAGAATTTAGGCTTCACTTCTCGATCGCGGGGATAAAGCGACTGCAAAGGTAGTACCGATACAAGTTCCATGTCAACATGTTTTTTGTTGCGGCGGTTTAGCTTGAACCTTCCACAGCGCCGTTCTGATTCGCCCGATGCGGCGTCATCCCAGCTCGCAGAGTCAGAACCTTCGTAGATGCGCATGGCCCTTAGTTCAGGCAAATCCGGTGGGCGCGCGTCTTCAGGGCCGAAGGCCCGCAATATACCAGCCTGGGGCGCAGCCCCAGGTGCCCAATGCCACAAATTCGAGGGCTGAAGGCCCGGCATATCGCTGCTGGTAATCATCCATGACATTTCCCTTGCATGAGCCCGCTGGCTTCGTTGATAGGTACTACCAATAAGATTTGACTTTACAGACCCGAGGCCGGAGTATGGGCGATATGAAGACTCGGCACCGCCTTGATTCGGGCGCCTCAGATCGGGCCCTGGACCACAAGGAAGACCTGACTCATTTACTGATTCTTCGCTTCCAGCAGATGCTGAGCGACGGAGTGCTCACCCCGGGCACAAAGCTGCCCCCGGAGCGTGAGCTGGCCGCCTACTTCAAGGTCGCGCGTTCTTCCCTGCGCCAGGCGCTGAAGGTGCTCGAAATCATGGGAGTGATTTCACAGAAGGTGGGCGACGGCAGCTACCTGAACCGCGATGCATCCTCGGTTCTCGCGGTGCCCATGGAATTTCTATTCCTGCTCGACGACACCACGGTCGAAGAGCTGATTGAGCTACGCCTGATCATGGAGCCCGCGCTGGCGGCCAAGGCTGCAGATCGCGCCAACGCCGCCGACATAGCGCGCCTGCGCCAGTCAATCACCGATTTGGAAACGAGTGAGCGGGACCGCGTGAAACTGGTTGCGTCCGATCTTCAGTTCCACCGCGCAATTTTTCAGGCTTCAGGAAATCGTTTGACAGGCCGGATCTTCCACACCATTCATCGCGCCATGCTCCACATGATCACGGTGACCTCGCAAGTTGTGGACCTCGAGCACACCGCCGCGTTTCACAAACCGATTTTGAACGCGATCGAGAAGCGCGACTCCGAACTGGCATCGCGCCTGATGACCGCACATCTGGTCGACGCAAGTAACCTGGTGATCCAGTGCCGTGAGCATGAGAGGGCGCGAATACTGCGCGATCACATGGCCGCCACCCCGGTGAAACTTGGCAAGCATCCAAGCAAAGCGCTGAAAGCGCGCGATATACCAGCCTAGGCCGAAGGCCTAGGTACGCAGCGCCGAAACGCC
Organism: Acidobacteriaceae bacterium; assembly: GCA_036390355.1. GTDB lineage: Bacteria > Acidobacteriota > Terriglobia > Terriglobales > Acidobacteriaceae > Edaphobacter. The sequence continues at coordinate 2,199 of DASWCA010000548.1, read as the reverse complement.
CAAGCGCTGAAAGCGCGGCATATACCAGCCTAGGCCGAAGGCCTAGGTACGCATCCCCCGAAAATTCAGAGGGCTGAAGGCCCGATCCAAGGTGCGGCCGCAAACCGCCAAGGCACCCGGCCATGCTCTGCGTCGCATATACCTGAGCGAACTAAATAATCATCTACAAGCATTTTTACTTAGCGGCCTTGATGTCCAACCTCATCCTTGTTATCCCGGAATAGACAACATCGATCGCATCCGGAACGTCCTCCGCAGTGAAGCTCTTCGCGTCCGACGAAACCGCGACGTGCAGCCCGGGGAGGCCCCACTCGGTTTCGCCGATGTTCTTCCGGGCCAGGCCTTTCGCATGAATGCGCAGCCGAACGGTCCCGGCGGTCGAGATGGTCAACCCATGTTCATCAGCCGTTGCATCGACTGGAGGCGACTGCACAAGTTGTACCCAGCCAATCTCGCCCGAAGGCGTCCGCCACTGCGCCGTTGCAGGATGGAATTGCGTTGTTGTCCCGGCGTCTTTGGTCCTGCTCGTAGCCTCGCCGCCAAAGATCACATCCCGCCCAATCCATGCCGTTGCCACGCGTTTCTCGTCAATCTGCTTATGGACCAGGTGTTCGCCTTGAAAGCTCTTCATCTTCCCCAGAGCATCCTGCGGAATCTGCGTGCCGAGAATTGCCAGATGCGGCGCAAACCATACGTCGGGAAGATGGTCCGTGTTTGCTTTTAACTCGGGTAAGGGAGCGCTGGACGCATCCAACACTGTCCGCATCCAGACACCCACCACACTCACATACTGCTCCATGTCCATCCCGTAGGAACGGTCGTAAGGACCCGAAATGTTGCGCAGTCCTGGTTGATAGTAGCTGGTGAGCTCTCTCCACAACCCCGCCTCCATCTCAGCGCCGATCGTACGAATGCGTTCGGTCGATCCATAATCCCGCCACAAGGCCAGCCCGTACAAATCGACGCCACAGTATGTCGGCGAGTTGTACTCAGAGAATGCTGTGTGCTGTTTGAACAGGCGATAGACGCTCTCCGTCCAGTCGGCAGACTGCTTCTTCCAATCGGCCCGGTTGTCGTGCTCTGCGGCAAAATCCCACAGAGACCCGTACATCAGCGCAATGTTCGTGTAGGTCGGCAGCAACCTGCCCTCGCTGATCTCACCTTCGATGGCGCGATCAATCGCCGTGTAAAGCCGTTGCGAAAGTTCCGGCGATATCCGGTCCGGATATTCGATCAGGATCATTGCAAACGTGGTGCCGATGAAGACCCGCCAGTTCGGATCGTAGCCCCGCCAGATCACTGTGTTCGCGGTGGGATCGGGCTCCTCCGGAGTCCGCTTGTAAGTCCCGTACCAGCGAACTCCCGGCTTGACGTACTGCTCCTTCAGGACAGCATCCAGGATATCCGCCGCCCTCTGGCGATCACCCAGCGCGTCGCGAAACAGCAGTCCCAGCGCATACCAGCTCGATTCCCGCACCATGTACTTGCCGGTCCGCACTCCCTCCAGAGAGCTGTACGGACTCTTCACCAGCTTGGCGCTGTCATCCCAGAAGTGGTCATCCAAAACCATCGACTGTTGAAACAGCTCGCTGGTGTTCTTATCCAGCGACGCCGGAGTGACGTGACGCGGAGCGATACTCGCCCCGCTCCGCACACCGCACGCCATCGCCAACATCATCACCAGGCCACTTACGTACCGTCTCTTCATCTGCTCTCCATCGTTCGATCCAGCCCTCTCCGCGCCACACTCTCACGAGGCGTCATTCCGACTCGCCCCCCACGTCGTCATTCTGACTCGCCCTCACGTCGTCATTCTGACTCGCCCCCCACGTCGTCATTCTGACTCGAAGAGTCAGAATCTCCGTAGTTGCCTTTTCGGGAGTAGCAGCGGGCTTTAGACCGCGGTAAACTCGCCGCCAAACAAGGGGCTTTAGCCCCGGGGCCGTCTCTTCGTCGCGGCGACTCGTGCTTTGTTAATACCCGCTCAGAAACTGAACTTCGCCGCGAACTCAACCGTGCGAGCCTCGTAAGAAGGAGTCCCGCTAATTGCAGTGATCGTCCCGACCGTGGAATTACTGATGTTCGCGTTCGGAGCATTGAAGTTGGGATGATTGAAGATGTTGAAGGAGTCGGCGCGCAGTTGGACGTTGTATCTCTCCTTGAACAAAATGTTCTTCTGCAGATTCATGTCCCAATCCT
>DASWCA010000547.1:0-4437 GCA_036390355.1 Acidobacteriaceae bacterium | reverse complement strand
CCCACCAGGGACCAGGTACCGGAGCTGATATAGCCCCAACCATCAGCGTGCTGAGCAGGGATGGCCACAATCGCTGAGCCGGTATCGTGCGTCGCAGGCGCAACAACTTGAGATGCGCCGAGGTCGCCGCGCCATTCCGGGAGAACCTCCCCGAGCACTGTGCCAGCTTCGACCACCGGTGGAAGCATTGCAGTCGGGATGTCTAGCCGGTCGAGCAGGTCTGTGACCCATGCTCCGGAGACGGGGTCCCAGCACTGCGTCGTGGTGGCGTTAGTGCGCTCGATTGAGAACGACCCGCAGAGCCAGTTGTGGAGGAGATCGGGAATCAGCAACAGGCCATGCGCATGGGCTAATTCTCCCGGCTGCATGTGTTCGTGTGCGTACAGTTGGAAAAGAGTGTTAATAGGCATGAACTGGATGCCCGTGCGCCGGTAGAGTACATCGCGAGGAACGCGCGCGAAGACCTGCTCCATTACGCCATCGGTGCGGTGGTCGCGATACTGGAAAGGCTGGCCAAGCAGAAAACCATTGGCATCCACCAGGCCGTAATCGACGCCCCACGTATCGACGCCTATGCTGTCGAGGGTTCCCGCCGTCTGTCGCGCTTTGCGCAGCCCGGCGAGTATCTCGTCCCATAGGCCCAGCATATTCCAGAAGCGATGCCCGTGCAACTGCACCGGGCGGTTGGGGAAACGATGCACCTCTTCCAGGCTCAACTGCTGCCCATCGAAGCGCGCCAGGATGACGCGCCCGCTCTCGGCGCCCAGATCGACCGCAGCCACATTGCGCGTCGCCATATTCCTCTCCCCCTTTCCTACATCAGCGAGGATACGCCGCCGCGACGCCGCCATCGACGTTGAGGATATTGCCGGTGCTCTTCACCGAGCGTGTCGGCGAGGCGAAGAACGCCACAGCCTCGGCGATATCCTCCGGCAGGATGTTGACTCCCAGCGTCGTGCGCTTGCGGTACACCTCCTCCAATTGATCGGGTGCCACGCCGTATGTTGCCGCACGAGCCTCTCGCCACGTGCTGTCCCAGATGCGCGAGCCGGCCAGCACCGCGTCCGGGTTGACGGTATTCACGCGAATGCCGAACTGCCCACCCTCTTCTGCCAGGCAGCGTGCCAGGTGCGCTTCGGCAGCTTTGGCAGTCGAATAGGCGGCAGCGTTCTTGCCAGCAACCAGCGCATTCTTACTGGCAACAAAGACCAGGTTGCCCCCGCGTCCCTGCGCCTGCATGAGCCGGAAGCCCTCGCGCGCCACCAGGAAGTAGCCGGTTGCCAGCACGTTCCAGTTCTTGTTCCATTCTGCCAGGCTCGTCTCGGTAACCGGCGCGCTGGAAGCCAGCCCGGCGTTGTTGACGATTACATCGATACCTCCGAAGGCCAGAGCCGCGTGCTCGAAGGCCGTGCGTACGCTGTTCTCATCGGTGACATCCATCTTGACGGCGATCGCTCGTCCGGAGCCGAAGTGCTGGTTGAGATACTCAGCCAGCTGCTCCGCACCGGCGAGATCGATGTCGGTAGTGACAATGTGCGCACCATCTTGCGCCGCTCGCCGGCAGATGGCCGAACCGATGCCTCCCGCCGCTCCGGTCACCAGCACCACGTGCCGCGCGAACTCGCGCTCCGGCGGTGCCAGCTTGAGCTTGTATTGCTCCAGCGGCCAGTATTCGACGGCATAGCTCTCGGCATCACTGAGCGAGATAAAGCCTCCACAGGCCTCTGCTCCACGCATGACTGCAATCGCCCGGTGATAGAGCTGCGCGGAGACATCGGCCATCATGGCATCTTTGCCGGTCGTGAACATTCCTATGCCGGGTATCATGATGACACGTGGGTGCGGATCGGCTGCGGCATCAGATTCACGATAGACCGGTGCAGCAGCATCTGGATCGAGGTTCTGTTGCGCGTTTGCATCCAGGTAGTGACGATACTTTGCTCCATAGGCCTCGACGCCCGTCCGCAAGGCCTCGGACAGTGTGGTCGTATCTTGTTCGGGTGTCCAGCCGACCAGCAGCGGCCAGGGTTTGGTATGCACCAGGTGATCCGGACAGGCGGCACCAATAGTTGTCAGGCGCAGGGCATCCTGGCTGTTGGCGAAGGTCAGTACATCCTCAGTGTCTTCGAAGCGCAGGATCTGGCGTTTCTCTGCCGAAACCAGCCCGCGCAAGACAGGCGCGACCTGGGACGCGATGGCGCGCCGCTCCTCGGCTGAGAGCGCGGTGACACGGGCGCCGCCGAAGACAGGCCGGTCAGCACGAGCGATACGGGACTCCACATAGTCACGCGCCCGCGAGATTGTCTCCAGGGTTGAGGCGTAGCAGGCTCCGTCGCTCTCTCCCCAGGTGATGAGTCCGTGTTTCGCCAGGATGACAAGCTTTGCGTTTGCCCTGCTACGCAACGCCAGCGCGACCTCGCGAGCCAGGCCAAAGCCGGGGCGGCGGTACGGAATCCAGATCAGTTCATCTCCGAAGCAGTCCCGCGCTAGCTTCTCGCCACCGGCAGCACAGGCGAAGTAGTTCGTGGCGTCGGCATGCGTGTGATCGACGTGCGTAAACGGGAGAAACCCATGCAGGAGGGTCTCGATGGAGGGACGCGGGCGGCCCGGCTCGTAGAAGCAGTGCGCCAGATAGTCAACCATCTCAGTATCGCTCATGCGCTCGCGTTCAAGCAGGGGAAGCACATCCTCCAGGAACAGCCCGGTAAACGAAGCTTCTGTGACGGTCGCCAGATCCGAGCCGGAGCCTTTGACCCACAGAATACGTGCCGGGCGACCGCGAAAATCGATCTCGTCAGACTTGGCAGAGGTATTGCCGCCTCCCCAGTTGCAGACCGAGCGATCCGCTCCCAGTTTGCGCGAGCGCGCGACCAACTGCGATAGGGTTGTTGGCATAGAGATATTCGTCATGGCATTACATCCTTCGTCATCAAAATGAATCTTCTCCGCCGGAACAGCATAGGAAAACTGATCTTACGCGCCGGGATAACCGCTGCTCCCAGCGCTAGCGGGCCTCTCGCGCGCCACCCTTTCAGCATAGCCACTGGCGCGGAATGCTGCGACCGGGTTGGGATCGCACCCCTGGCGCACGCGGAATTCGGAGAGGAGCGAGCGCACATCCGTCTCAAACGCCGCCTGGAGTACGCGATACGCCTCCAGCACATCGCCAGCCTCCTGGGCCTCGCGCAGCGCTGTCCGATCCACCAGCAGCGCTTTAGCATAAGCTGTCTGTACATTAATGACGCTCTGGATCATAGCCTCGATCTTCGGTTCGATGTTGTGCGACTGGTCGATCATATAAGCAATGCGGCCGGCATTGGCGTTGCCCTCGGCCCCCGCACCGACGATCTCGTTGAAGATGCAGAAGAGTTCAAAGGGATTCTGCGAACCAACGATCAGGTCATCGTCGGCATACCTGCGATCGTTGAAATGGAAGCCGCCCAACCGATCTTCGTCGAGCAATTGTGCCACAATCTGTGCAATATTGGTTCCTTGTGGATGGTGGCCGGTATCCACCAGCACATCCGCCTGCGGCCCAAGTTTTTGGGCCATGAGCAGTGATGTTCCCCAGTCTGGGAGGTCAGTGGAATAGAAGGCCGGCTCGAAGAACTTGTACTCGACCAGCAGGCGCATGCCAGCAGGTAACGCCACATAGACGGTCTGCAAGGACTCCAACAGGCGGCGGCGGCGTCGGCGCAGGTCATCCTGTCCGGGATAATTGGTGCCGTCAGCCAGCCACAGGCTGATAACATCTGAGCCCACCAATTGCGCAATCTGGATGCACTCGATTACGTGCTCGATCGCTCGCTGCCGAATCGCCTTGTCGAAATGGCTCAGGCTTCCGAAGCGGTACCCATCATCCTGAAAGAGGTTCGGATTCACCGCACCGATACGCAGGCCGAGCTGGCTCGCATATTCCTTCACCGCACGCCAATCGTCTTCTCTGTCCCAGGGGATGTGAATGGCGACGCCTGGGCAAGTGCCGGTGACCTTCTGAACCTGGGCCGCATCCGCCAGCTTCTCGCGCAGATTTCTGGCCGCCCCCGGCCAATGAAAGACCTTGAAGCGCGTCCCCGAATCGCCATAGCCCCACGAGGGAGTCTCAATACTGAATTGCTGCATGGCCGCAATGAAACCGTCAAGAGTGACACCCCGCTCCTGCAAGCGATTTTCGATTTCTGAACTCACGTACTCACCTTGCCTGACTAATACCGGTTTTATGCCGGCACAGGTTTGCTACCTCTATCCTAATCGAGGTGAAAAACTTCCTCAAGTACTGGTGGAAAACCTGTAGCGGCCTCGGTTTCGCGGATTAAAATATCGCTCATCTGGGTCTCCCAGCGTTCGCTGGCCCGACTGGTCGCCATAACCTCCAGGTAACGCTGAAAATCATCGACCTCCATATAAGCGAAAAGCTCCGTGCCCCGCAGATAGATG
>DASWCA010000546.1:0-10155 GCA_036390355.1 Acidobacteriaceae bacterium | reverse complement strand
GGCTACCAGCTATTGCCTTGCTGGAGGAATTCGGCGCTGACGGGGTTCTCGTAGACCGAGTAGTCGCGGGTCACGACCGTGAGGCCGCTTTCGGAGACGAAGTAGTTTTTCTTGTCTTCGCTAGGGTCATAGCCGATGACGGTGCCGTCAGGGATGTGAACGTCGCGGTCGATGATGGCGTGCCGAATACGGCAGTGGCGGCCGACATTCACGTGCGAGAAGATGATGGACGAGTCGACGTCGGCGTAGGAGTTGACGCGCACGTCCTGCGAGAGGACGGAGTTGCGCACAACGGAGCCCGAGACGATGGAGCCGGCGCAGACGACGGAGTTGATGGCCATACCGGTGCGTCCGGGCTCGCCGAAGACGAACTTGGCGGGTGGGTACTGATAGGGACGGGTGCGCATGGGCCAGGACTTGTCGTAGAGATTGAATACCGGGGAGATACCGGCGACGTCCATATTGGCCTCGAAGTAGGCTTCGAGGGTTCCGACGTCGCGCCAGTAGAGGGCGCGCTGCTTGTTTTCGTCGACGAAGTTGTAAGCGTGCATTTTGAAACGGCCAAGTAGCTTGGGCAGAACATCGTGGCCGAAGTCGTGGGAGGAGTCGGGATCTTCGGCGTCCTTGATCAACTCGGGAAGAAGGATGTCTGTGTTGAAGAGATAGATGCCCATGGAGGCATCGACCATCTCGGGATTGAAGGGCGAGCGAAGGTCGGTGGACTTGGGTTTCTCGACGAAGCCGACAACCTCGCTGTTGCTCGCTACCTCGACTACGCCGAAGCGAGAGACCTCTTCCGGAGTAATGGGGAGCGTGGCCAAGGTGACGTCGGCACCGGAGTCCTTGTGCTGCTGGAGCATGCGGCCATAGTTCATCTTGTAGATGTGGTCTCCGGAGAGGATGAGGACGTAGCGCGGCTCCTCTGCTCCGATGGAGTAGATGTTCTGGTAGACGGCGTCGGCGGTGCCCTGGTACCAGGATTTCGAGACACGCTGCATGGGCGGAAGAATCTCGATAAATTCGCCGAGCTCATTGGCCACGACCGGACCCCAGCCTTCGCGGATATGCCGGTTGAGCGAGAGCGCCTTGTACTGGGTGAGGATGTAGACGTGGCGAAGGTCGGAGTTGATGCAGTTGGAGAGGGTGATGTCGATGATGCGGTACTGACCGGCGAATGGAACGGCGGGCTTGGCGCGGTCGCGAGTGAGGGGGAAGAGCCGTTCGCCAGCTCCGCCCGCAAGCAGCACGCCGAGTGTGTCTCTCATGTTCGTCATCTACCTCAGGGCCAAGTGCAATTTAACATACGACAATATCAGAGCGATACCAGAGCCGGTTTTGGCAACCGAGCCTGAACGAATCGAGAGTCTAACACGCGGAGATTGTTTTTTGCGCTGGGTCTGTATGCGAGATATGCAGGGCAAACAGAGGAGCGCCCCTGAGGTGAGGCGGGCCGCCTGGAAGAAGAAATGGACTATGTGTCCGCGGAGGCGTCTGCTGCAGCGTCGCTGGGCGGATCCAGCCTCAGATCGATTGAATCGTTCGGCTCCTCTTCGGGGAGGGTGATACGGAGGGATTTCAGGAAGCTGAGGTCGTTGTGGGTGAACGGGCCGTGCGCGTCTTCGCCGGAGGTTTCCACTGCCTCTGCCGACTCGTCTTCGACCTGATTAAGGCCGATGGTCGCTTCCAGCATCAGCATGACATCGAAACCCTGATCGCGGATATTCTTGACGACGCCTGCTATGTTTTCGGATTCCGAGACAGATTCGTGGATTGCCTCTCCCAGCTTCTGGATCAGGTTCTTCACTTTTTGATTCAATGCCACCTCCGGGCTGCCCTGGGATTGAATTTCCCGCCTGAGATTCATCCGCATCGGGTATTCCCGGCCCTGAAGAGACCGGCGGGAACGGCATTGCGGCTGCGTCGCGCCAACTTGTCGATTTAGAATACGCCGGGTCGCCCAGTGCCGCAATGCCATTTTCAGAGCCGCTTCAGGTGCCACCCGAACTCTGCCGGCCGCTTTCCCGCGCGGTGATTGCCAGTTCGATCCCAGTTCTCGACGACAGCTTGATATTGTCTTTTCTGGTCGATACAAAGACGCTGGAGTTTGGGCTGCCCACATTGCTATGCAGATCGACTCCGGGTCTGACGTCCACCTGATCGCCCAAGCGGCGGGTGCGGTCGCAAGGTGACGCTGGCAGACAGTGTCGGCACTCTTCGCTCCGTGCGAGTAATGCGCAGAAAATACAGACGCTTCGACCGGCCGCAGCGGCGATGACTTTTGCAGATTGCGGGTGGGAGTCTACACTTCGAAGATGGACGCGGTTCGCTTTGGACGTGCGCTTGGAATTGGGGCGCGACAAGCGGTGAAGACGGTAGCGAGCGCAGTGGACGCGGCTACGGCGGAGAACCCGTCTGGCCAGGCTGTCGCGCCGCCGAATACCGGTCAAACGGGGGCGGCTCCGGGGCGCACCAAGGCGACACGCGGGACAGTCGAAGCCGCACCGCAGAGAACGACCGCGAAAGCTGCCCACACTGTGGCCCAGGGCATTGGCCGGTCGCGCCAGGTGAGTAAAGGTCTGAAGACCGGGACCCGTCGCTTCGGCGAGGCGGTATGGGGTCCGTTTGTGCGGCTCTCCGGGGTACTTTGGCTGGAGGTTGTCGGCGTATTTTTCGGGATTTTCGCTGTATTCGCGTTTGGGCATCTGTGGAGGCTCCGGGGAGAGTGGCATGCGGCAATGAGAAGCCCCGCCGAACATCAGGGCTTGCTTGGCGCGTTGGTGATGGTCGTGCTCTTCGGTTATTTTTGCGTGACCAGTTTTGTGCGGGCCCGGCAGCGGGAACGGCGCGGGTAAGTCGTGTGACGGCGGACGCGGCTGCCGCAGTCTCGGGCGGGTTACACTCGGGACGCACGAAGGCAGGTTCCTCAAGTGAGTTCACCATTGGCCCAAAAGACAGTTACGACTGAGAAGCAGTTCACGACAAGCTCGGGCATTCCGGTTGAGCCGGTGTATCGGGCGGAGAGCCTGGACGGCTTCGATGCCCCGACGTTGCTCGGCGAGCCGGGAGCGTATCCCTATACGCGCGGCATTCAGCCGACGATGTACCGTGGGCGACTGTGGACGATGCGGCAGTATGCGGGCATGGGCGATGCCGAAGAGTCGAACCGGCGGTACAAGTTTCTGCTTGCGAATGGGACCAAGGGGCTGAGCGTGGCGTTCGATCTGCCGACACAGATTGGGTACGACTCCGACTCGCCGATGGCGTTGGGTGAAGTGGGCAGGGTTGGCGTTGCGATCGATTCGCTCGAGGACATGGAGCGGTTGTTCGAGGGGATTCCGCTGGATACGATTTCGACGTCGATGACGATCAATGCGACAGCGTCGATCCTGCTGGCGCTGTACGTTGCGGCGGCGCGGAGGGCTGGCGCAGAGGTCCGTAAGCTTTCCGGCACGGTACAGAACGATATTCTGAAGGAGTATATTGCGCGCGGAACTTACATCTATCCGGTGCGCCATGCGATGCGGCTGGTGACAGACGTATTCGCGTGGGCGGCCGCGGAGGTGCCCGAGTGGAACACGATTTCCATCTCGGGTTACCACATGCGCGAGGCCGGATCGACAGCGGTCCAGGAGGTCGCCTTCACACTGGCTAATGGGATGACGTATGTGCAGGCGGCGATCGACGCGGGCATGCAGGTCGACAACTTTGCGCCACGGCTAAGCTTTTTCTTCAACGCGCATAACAATCTGCTGGAAGAGGTTGCGAAGTTTCGTGCGGCGCGGCGGATGTGGGCGCACATTATGCGCGAACAGTTCGGTGCCAAAAAGCCGAAGAGTTGGGCGCTGCGGTTCCATGCGCAGACTGCGGGGTCGACGCTCACCGCGCAGCAGCCGGAGAACAATATTGTGCGCACTACACTGCAGGCGCTGGCCGCGGTGCTGGGCGGGACGCAGAGCCTGCACACGAATGGCTTCGACGAGGCGCTCGCGCTGCCGACTGAGCAGGCGGCGAGAATCGCGCTGCGAACACAACAGGTGATCGCACACGAAAGCGGCGTGGTTGACACCGTCGATCCGCTGGCAGGGTCGTATTACGTGGAGTCGCTGACCAACGAGATCGAGCAGCGGGCGAATGCATATCTTGCGACGATTTCCGGGTTCGACAAGACGGCGGGTGGCATGGGAATGCTTCGCGCGATCGAGCATGGATACGTGCAGCGCGAGATTCAGAACGCCGCATATGGGTATCAGCGCGCTGTGGATGAGGGCGAGGCGATCGTGGTGGGAGTGAACAAGTTTGTCAGCGAAGAAGCCGCGGTGCCGCTGCAGAAGATCGATGAAGAGCTGGAGCGGCGCCAGGTGGAGCGGGTGTGCGAGCTCCGGGCGCGGCGCGATGCGCAGCGATGGGCGGCGGCGATGCGTGCAGTCGACGAAGGGGCGCGTGGCGGCGAAAACCTGATGCCGCGGATCGTCGAAGCCGTGGAGGCGATGGCAACCGTGGGGGAGATCGCGGATACGCTGCGGAAGGTATTCGGGGAATACCGCGAGACAGTTGTGGTTTAGGCGGTAGAACGTAGGGCGGAAGGCAAATGAACGTGTTACGAGTGATTGCCGGGTTTGCATTTTCGATTCTTGCAGGCCACATCGTGTTGTGGTCGTTGATTGAGAGATGTCTGTGGCCGTATGTTCGCAAGAACCATCCGCCCGATCCGGATCACCATAAGTCTCGACTGAGTTGGATGGTGGGCGTCCTGGAGCGGACGATTTATACGGGCGCGCTGATGCTGCCGGGCAGCGGGATTCAGTTGATTGCCGGCTTCCTGGCGGTAAAGGTCGCGGCGCGATGGCATAGCTCATCCGGTTCGCGGGCGACGGCCGATAGCGACAACATCTGGATCATCGGGACTTGGCTCTCGGTCTTGTTCGGCGTGGTTGGCGCATGGATTGCCCTTGGACATATCCCTGCGCTGGCGAACATCAAGAGCATCAACCCGGTGCAGTAGTCTCTCAGCTAGCGAGAGAGTCGCACGGGCAAGGAGCGCGGAGAGAGGAAGCTGGTTCCTCCGACCCACTCGATGGGTCCCGCCAGCTCGGCAGCCACGAAGCTTTCGACCAGCGGAAGCGTGCCCGCGATGGCGGCACAGCGGAGCAAGGGGGCGCCAACGCAGGCATGGCCTCCCGCGCCAAGGGTAAAGTGGCCGGCACCGCCTCGGGTGATGTCAAAACGATGGGGTGCGACGAATCGTTCGGGATCGTTATTCGCCGCCACAAGCCGGAGGATCACGCGGTCACCGGCTCGAATTTGGGCGCCGCCGATCCGGGTGTCCCGCGTCGCCTGGCGGCAAAGGATGCGTGGCAGGGCTGCACAACGGAGCATTTCTTCGACGGCCCGTGGAGCCAGACTCGGCTGCCGGTGCAAGCGGCTCCACTCTGCAGGATTCCGCAGAAGGGAGAACCATCCGTTTGCAAGCAGGCGAACGAGGGTCTGGGAGAGCGCGATGAAGCCGGATTCGCGCAGGGACTCGGGGCCGGCGTGGAAGCAGGGCCGCATCTGCCGGCCAGCGGACTCCGCCTGCGCCTGGAGCGCATCGTCGAAGGGCTCAGCAGCAGCGGCCGTTGCGTGCGCCGCGAGTTGTACGAGGCGTTCCGTTTCCTGCGGCGGTGCTCCGGTGACCATAACCGCCAGTTCCGTGCATACCGGCTGGGCGTACTCGCGAATGAGGTCGACAGAGCAGCCTACCGGAAGGCTGGCGACGCGCACTCTTGCGACCTGAAGTGTGTGCCTGCGCCACGCGCGGAGCGACGACGGGGAAAGCGCTTCCATTACATCAGCGCGGGCTTGCAGACGGGCGGCCTCGTTCGCCAGTGGACTCTCTTCTTTCCGCGTAGGAGTGGCCGGGGCGAGATCGACGGCATGGAGGGCGGCGGCAACATCGGCGTAGCGGCTGAGCACCCAGGCGTCGATTCCGCGATCGAAATATGCCTCCATGATCTCAGGGGATTCGGGTGTGTCCAGGCGATCGCTCTCCCATGCCGGCCTGCGAAGCTCGGGTGCGGTGTCATTCTCGCGGATTGGACACTCTGAGCTCATCGGAAACTACGCTAACACGCACCCGGCGGTGGGCAACGCCGCTGCAGCGCTTCGTGACAGAGAAATGACATCCGGCACGTCGTTCTCGCAGACAGGCCGATCGTGAAATTCAGCATCGGATCGCTTTGGAGAGAAATGAGGTCCATTTGCGGATGGAGCATCAGGATGGCCGCGATGGGCGGCTGCGGCTAAGATTGATGAATGATCAGCCGGTGTTGGAGAACTTACCGATGGGCGGCCTGGGCGATTGCCGCAGTCTTTCTTCTGGCCACGCCGGGGCGCACGCAGGAAACGCCAACACATATCCCTGCAGCGCACGGCACAACGCTTGCAGGGACGGCCATCGCGCTGCCGGACGCATTGAAGGGACGGATCGGCGTACTGGTGGTGGGGTTCAGCCACGGTTCGCAGGAACAGGTTTCGAACTGGGGACGTCTGATTACAGCCGACTACGGACAGAGCGAGGGGGTGGAGTACTTCGAAATTGCCATGCTGGGCGGCGCGCCAAAGATGCTGCGGGGGATGATCCTGAAGAGCATGAGAAATTCAGTGCCGGCGGCGGAGCGACCGCATTTTCTGCCGCTGACTGAAGATGACAAACCGTGGCGGGCGGTAGCGCATTACGATAGGGCGGACGACGCGTATGTTTTGTTAGTCGATGGCGACGGTGTGATTCTGTGGCGCACCCAGGGCGATGCTACGGACGCCGCGTACAGCGCACTTAAGAAGCATCTGAAAGAACTACCCTCTCAGAGTGGCGATCATTGAGTGATCGCATCCCCAAGGCGCGCCTTGCGAGCTTTGGTCTGGTACGAGGCGGTTGAGCGATACTGTTGGAAGGGCGCCAAGAGGCAGCCCGGAAGGATTCTCACATGGCTGAGACGGCTGAAACGACGGCAACGCTGCGAAAAACCGCGCTGAACGCGACGCATCGCGCCCATAAGGCGAAGATGGTTGACTTTGGCGGATGGGACATGCCGGTCGAGTACTCGGGGCTGGTGGCCGAGCATATGGCAGTGCGGACGGGAGTTGGCCTGTTCGATGTATCGCACATGGGAGACATCCAGTTTCGCGGGCCGGGGTCGCTGGCCGCAGTGCAGCGGCTGTGCATGAACGATGCGTCGAAGCTGGCTGTAGGGCAGGCGCACTATTCGGCGATGCTGCATCCGGATGGCACATTTGTCGACGATGTGGTGGTCCATAAGCTTTCAGAGAATGACTATTTGATTGTGATCAACGCGGGGACTCGCGAGAAGGATGTGGCCTGGGTGCGCAAGCAGGTCGGGCACATGCCGGGCATTCATATCAGCGACTATTCGGACCTGTATACGCAACTGGCGATTCAGGGGCCGAAGGCGCAGGCGACCTTGCAAAAGCTCACCGACACGGACTTGAGCGCGATCAAGAACTACTGGTTCACGTGGGGCAAAGTCTGTGGCCTGTACAACGTAATGATTGCGCGGACGGGGTACACGGGCGAGGACGGCTTTGAGATTTATATTCCATCGGACGAGCCGACCAGCGGACGGGCATGGGGCGAGGTGCTGGAGGCAGGCGCAGAGTTTGGCATTCTGCCGTGCGGGCTGGGCGCGCGGAATACGCTTCGGCTGGAGTCGGCGATGGCGCTGTATGGCCACGAGATATCGGACACCATCAACGTGTTTGAGGCGGGACTGGGGCGGTATGCCAAGCTCGACAAGGGCTCGGATTTCGTGGGACGGGACGCCCTGGTGGCGATTGAAGCTGCCGGAGGGCCGAAGCGGAAGCTTGTGGGCCTGGAGATGATCGAGCGGGGGATCGGCCGGGATGGCTATCCGGTTTGCACGGTGGGTGGTGAGCGGATTGGCGACATTACGAGCGGGTCGCCGGCGCCTTTCCTGAAGAAAAATATCGCGCTGGCCTACGTGCCGGTGCAGTACGCGGGCCTGGATGAGGTGGTCGCGGTGGGGATTCGCGGGCAATTGGTGAAGGCGAAGGTCGTGCCCACGCCGTTCTATAAACGGCCAAAAAAGTCCGCCTGAGAAATCCACCTCGGCGAGCGTCTACACTGGAATAGATGCAGTACAGATGATTGGAGATTGCGCGAATGGCTTACCCCGCCAGCTACAAGTACACGAAGGAACATGAGTGGATTTCGGTGGATGGAACGACCGGGACCGTTGGGATTACTGACTACGCGCAGAACTCGCTGGGCGACATCGTGTTCGTCGAGTTGCCCAAGGTAGGCGACACGCTGGAGGCGGGCAAGATCTTCGGTTCGGTTGAGAGCGTGAAAGCGGTGAGCGACCTGTACTCGCCCGTATCCGGCACGGTGACCGCTGTGAACGAAGAGTTGAAAGACGCGCCGGAACGTGTGAACGCGGACGCGAACACGACGTGGATGTTGAAGCTTGAGCTGAAGGATGCGAGCGAGCTGGACAAACTGTTTTCGGCGGCGGACTACGAGAAATTTGTCAGCGAGGAGACGGGACACTAAAGATGCGCTATCTGCCCAAGAGCCCAGCGGACCGCGAGGAGATGCTTGCGGAGATTGGCGTCGATTCGATCGACGCGTTGTTTGCGACTATTCCGGTTGAGTATCAGTTGACGCGTGACCTGAAGATTCCGCGGCAGCACTCGGAGTCGGAGATCATCGACCGCTTCCGCGGGTTCGCCGAGAACAACGCGACCGGCTATGCGAGCTTTCTGGGCGCTGGCGTCTACCGCCACTACAAACCGGTGATTATCGACTCGCTGGTGCTGCGCGGCGAGTTCCTGACCAGCTACACGCCTTACCAGCCGGAGATCTCGCAGGGCACGCTGCAGGCGATGTTCGAGTTCCAGACCATGATCTGCGAGCTGACCGGGATGGAGATTGCGAACGCGTCGATGTACGACGGGTCGACGGGCGCGGCCGAATCGATGATGATGGCCGTTCGGGTGACCGGGCGAGACAAGGCGGTGGTCGCGCGGACGGTGCATCCGGAGTATCGCGAGGTGCTCGCGACTTACGCGCAGCACCAGGAAATTCCTATCTCCGAGGTTGGCTATGCGTCGAATGGACGCGTGGATATGGCGGCACTGGATGCTGCGATTACGGCCGAGACGGCTTGCGTGATGATCCAGTCGCCGAACTTCTTTGGAACGATTGAAGATGTTGCCGCGATTGCGGAGATGGCCCACGCGAAGGGCGCGCTGCTGATCGTTTCGATTGCGGAGGCGGTGTCGCTGGGGATCGTGAAGCCGCCGGCGGAGGCTGACATTGTGTCGATGGAGGCGCAGTCGTTTGGCGTGGCGCTGAGCTTCGGCGGCCCGTACTGCGGCGTGATTGCGTGCAAGGAGAAGTTCCTGCGGCAAATGCCCGGACGCATCGTCGGCGAGACCAAGGACGCGGACGGCAAGCGTGGGTATGTGCTGACTCTCTCCACGCGGGAGCAGCATATCCGGCGCGAGAAGGCGACCTCGAATATCTGCACCAACCAGGCACTGGTCGCGATGATGGTGACGATCTTCCTGACGGTGTACGGCAAGGAAGGCATGCGCGAACTGGCCGGGCATAACCTGGCAAAGGCAGCGTACCTGAAGGGCGTTCTCACGGGGGTGGATGGCGAGGGCGCGAAGGTGATGTTTGAAGGCGCGCCTCGCTTCCATGAATTTGTGCTGGAGCTCCCGGCAGGCGCGGAAGAGACGAACACGGCGCTGCTGGAACATAAGATCATCGGCGGGCTTGCGCTCAAGAAGTGGTATCCCGAGCTTGGGCCGAATGCGAGCCTATGGTGCGCGACCGAGTTGACGACGCGCAAGCAGATGGATGCGGCGGCCGAGGCTTTGCGGGCCGTTGTTCCGGCGGCAGAGTTGACGAGGGTTTAGATGGATATTTCGGCGATCGAGGGCGAAGAGCTGAAAGCTGTGGAGTTTGTAGAGGACTATTTGCAACTCCGCTTTGGCGCGCCTCTAATTAGGTTCTATGACTGGCCGCATGTACTGCTGCCGGATTTTTCCGTGGCGTTTGGCGAGCCGGAGTATCGCAATGCGTTGTGCGCTCAGATCGGTGAGATGGTCTCGACGGCTTCGCTGGAAGAGGAC
>DASWCA010000545.1:0-6172 GCA_036390355.1 Acidobacteriaceae bacterium | reverse complement strand
GATGCGGGGCTGAAGGTTAAGGTCGGGGCGTAGCCGCTGGTGCTTGTGAACGTAGTCGTGAAGACCACGGTTCCGGTGAAATTGTTGGTCGGCGTAGCCGTGATGGTGGCAGTCGGAATGGTAGCGCCTGCTGCAACCGACACACTAGGAGTGGCTGCCGTGAGTGAGAAGTCGGCGCAGGTACTGCTCGTCACCTGAACCTCAACGGGAGTAACGGTAAACGATCCGTTCGACGTTGTGGTTGACCCGCCCGCAGTCAGCACGGGGCCAGTCGAGCCCTGATAATTTGCGTCACCAGAGTAGGCGGCGGACATCACCTGCTGACCCAGGTTGGTGCAGCTCGTGACCCAGGAGTAGGTCGCGACGCCGCTGGAGAGTGTGACCGCGCTACCGAGAGCGACGTTATTCGCCAGGAACTGCACCGTGCCTGTGGGCGTGCCAGCCGAGCCGGTCACAGTTGCCGTCAACGTCACCGTGGCGCCAACTGCGGCCGAAGAGGGAGTCGCCGTAAGCGTGGTCGCCGAGATGTTCGCGCCCAGCGATCCCACGCCAAGCGGCGTGACCGATTTCCATGCGTTCGCCATATTCGTGACATTCACGCTGCCCCATCCGGAGGCGAGGTCGTACCCGTTCCCGGCGGTGTATCCCAGCGATCCTCCGTTCGGGCAGTTCGGCGTTCCCGCGGTGCAGGCCACCTGATTGCTGCCCGAAGTGATGTCGTTGAACACGACAGTGGACAGTGTAGCTATGGTCTGTCCGGCCGAGTAGAAGGCGGGGCTGTTGGCCAGCGCGTAAATCGTAGGATTGGCATTGCCGATCTTCGAACCGATCTTCTGCTCGACGAGAGCGAGGATACCTCCGAAGATCTGTGAGTCGAACGAGGTGCCGCCCGCAGCCGTTAGATTGTTATTCGCAATCCGGAATCCAGTGGTGCAGGAGGTGCCCAGCGCAACGTTGTAGCAGTAGAGCAGGGAGTCATGACTGTCCGACGCGGTCAGCGAAATGTCCGGGACGTCGCGCGCGGAATCCGATGGAACGCCCGTCCCCTTTTGCCATGCGGGCTTGGTGAAATAGGCGCTCGCTCCGCCACCGCCGCCACTGGCCCCGCCTACGCTGGCATCGTTCCAAACCGACTCCGGGACGTAGCCCTTCGCGGAGACGTCTGCCGACGGGATTGCGCTTCCAGCGGTGAATGTGGTGTCCGGGCTGTTCCAGTACGTCGTCGCTCCGGTTGCCATGCCGTCGTTGAACTGCGTGCCGCCCATGCTGGTGACATACGGCGAGCTGCCGGGAAAGTCCGCAGCCAGGCCCTCAATCGCTGAGCTTCCGGCATCACAGTCCGCCGCGCCCTGATCGCCGGAGGATGTCAGGATCGTCTGCCCCTGCGCATTGGCCTGCTTGAAAATCGTGTTCAGCGTATTCAGATCCGTGGTGCCCCAGCCGGCCTCGCAGGCGCCGTAGCTGCTGGTGATGATCGGAGCCAGGTTCTGGGTAACCGCCCCTGTCATCGCATTGTTGAACACGTCGGGGCCGTTGACGAAGAGAATGGACGCGGATGGCGCCATCGCTCCAGACCACTCTACGTCGAGGGAAGATTCGGCGAGATCGCCAACAGTTGGGTGGCAGTTCGTGCAACTGAGAGCCGGGCCCGGATCACCGCCTACATGCGTTGTCGTTGGAACGTTGGTGGTGATGAGACCCGCGGCAGTCCGAAAAGCAACAACGTCAGCTGTGTTGATATCCACCTGCCCGATCACCGCGATGGTCTGTCCGGCCCCGGTAATTCCGCTGGTGAGCAGGGCATTCATGTTGTAAATCGCATACACATCTCCGGGCGCGATGAAGTGATTGCCGGAAACGGAAGACGTAAACTGCGGCTTCACAAGGCGCGGCTTCAACCGGAAATCATGCAGCCCGGTAACGCCCATCACTACGTTTGCGAATGCGGCCGGGACGGAGGCATCGGTCAGGTTTGCAAAATGAGTCTCGCCCTTGTAAGAGACGGTGTGGATACTTGTCGCGAAGGCGGCCTGGACCTGCGCCGCGGTGCCGTCGAAGGTGATCACGTTATTGCTCTGGGCGACGTCGGTGACGGTGAAACCCTGGCTCGCCAGCCATGCAGTTACTTTGCCAAGATCGGCGCTCGACAGACCGAACTGCGCGCCGTACTCGGCCGGCGTCAGCCACTGGTGGTAGCGCGGCGACGACGGATTCTGCAGATCGTCCAGCAACTGGTCGAGCGCAGCTTCCTGCGTGGCAGTCATGCTGAAGCGGATCGTCATTCCCTGCAACCTGGTGTCCGACGGCGCAGGCCCCAGATCGGTCGCGGCCCGCGCATGGGGATGGACCGAATTGGGAATGCCAGTCTCGTTTTCGTTCGAAGGTTGTGCGGAGATGCGATTCGCAACCACGGCTGAAGAGGCCGGAACACTGGCTAAGGCCAGGACTACGATCAATGCAGCAAAGCTAAAGGTGAAGCGGGGGAGGGACGTGCAACGCATAGACATTCCTGTGTTTCCATGAAATTTGGCCCAGATTACAGCTATAGCGCAGAGCACGGCCGGATCGCGATAATCCATTCCTAACGTCTAGGACGACGAACCTCTCTACCCGGCTTACAAGCTTAGACCATTCAGACTTAAAAAGGTTGTGGTACAAGAGGGATCGAGCACGGAGGAAAATGCATCCAACCTGGCCCAGATTTCGGCTTGGCTAAATTGCGTATTTTCCGGCCTTGATCATGTGCGCGGCCGTCTCGCGGCGCAGGCTGATGGTGTCGACCGGATCATGCTTGGCCAGACGCCGCAGAATCGTCATCTGCGTTCGCAGCATATCTCCCTCCGCAACTGCGGCGATCACTTTGCGCGAGCCGTGTTCAACGATGTCCATCGCCTTGGCGGCATAGAGCCGCGCAAGCGCGACCGGAATCGTAGCGGCAGGATTCTTCGCGGCAATCTTCTCCGCGCGCAGGATCGTGCTCTCCATGGTGAAGACCTCGCTGATCATGTCGGCGAGCGCGGCCATTACTTCCTGCTCCTCCGAGAGCGCGGTGTTGTACTTCTGCGTCGCTGCACCGGCGGCGAAGAGCGTCAGCTTCTTGGCGTTGGCGAGCAGTTCGAACTCGACCGCCAGCGGGCCTTCGCGGTCCTCTTTCGGCAGCGGGCCGGCCATCACCTCGTCCATCAGATTCTTGATCGCCGGAATCAGTGCGATCTTGCCGGCCATCGCCGACTTCAGTATCCAGCCGCTGATGATGAGGCGGTTGATCTCGTTGGTGCCCTCGAAGATGCGATTGATGCGCGAATCGCGATAGTGCCGCTCAGCCGGATACTCCTCGACGTAGCCGTAGCCGGCGAAGATCTGCACCACTTCATCGGCGACCATGTCGTACATCTCCGACGCCCAGACCTTCACGATGGAACACTCGACCGCGTAATCCTCGATGCGCTTCTGAATCTCGGCGGTGTTGTCCTTGGCCACATCGGCGAGCGCCGCGTCGATGAGGCCAATCGTCCGATAGCAGAGCGCCTCGCCGGCGAAGACACCCGCAGCGCAGTCCGCGAGCTTCTCCTGGATCAGGCCGAACTCGCAGATCGACTTGCCGAATGCCTTACGCTCCTTCGAGTACTGAATACCCTGGCCGAGTGCCAGTTTAGCCGCGCCCAGCACCGTCGCGCCCAGCTTGTAACGGCCGATGTTCAGGATGTTAAACGCGATGCGATGCCCCTTGCCCACTTCGCCGAGCAGGTTGGCGGCGGGAATCTTGCAGTCCGCGAGAATCAGCGGACAGGTAGACGATCCGCGGATGCCGAGCTTGTGCTCCTCGTGGCCGACGGTAAAACCGGGCGTGCCCTTTTCGATCAGGAACGCAGTCAGCTTTTCTTCGATTCCGCCTGGGCCGGCATTGGGATTGACCGGGACGGCGCACTTGGCGAAGACAGTAAAGATGTCCGCGAATCCCGCGTTCGTAATCCACATCTTCTCGCCGTTCAGCGTGTAGGTCGTGCCATCGGCAGAGAGGACCGCGCGCGTGCGTGGGTTCAGCGCATCGGAGCCGCTGGTCGATTCCGTGAGCGCATATGCACCAATGTACTCGCCCGATGCGAGCTTGGGCAGGTACTTCTGCTTCTGCTCCGGCGTGCCGTACCAGACGATGGGCAGTGTGCCGATCCCCACATGCGCGGAGAACGCAACGCAGAAGCTGCCCTGCTTGGCGATGTACTCGGCGACGATGGCTGAGGTGACCTTGTCCATACCCAGGCCGCCGTACTCCTCGGGAATATCGACAGAGGTGAGGCCAAGCTCGCTGGCCTCGCGCAGCAGCCGCCGGGTGACCGCGAAGTCCTTCGCTTCAATCGCATCGCTGGCGGGGACGACTTCGTTCATCGCGAAGTCAGAGGTCGTCTGCGCAATCTGTTTGTGTTCGTCGGTAAAGTCCTCGGGGAAGAAACAGTCGGCGGGGGTGGCGTCAGAGATAAGGAAGGAGCCGCCGGGGACGCGCTTGGTC
This sequence comes from Acidobacteriaceae bacterium, assembly GCA_036390355.1. Classification (GTDB taxonomy): domain Bacteria; phylum Acidobacteriota; class Terriglobia; order Terriglobales; family Acidobacteriaceae; genus Edaphobacter. The sequence goes on along the minus strand of DASWCA010000545.1, from coordinate 1,665 downwards.
GGAGTAAGTGGTGCAGTCAGTGTTGCCATGGTGTTACCTCAATCAGAGTACAGGCTAGAGAAGGCCTTTACCTACGGCTGACACAAGCGCGATATCCGCGAGCACGGAAAAGACAGCAAGAGCCAAGTCGAGCTTCAAAGGACTTAGCGAACCTTTCCATTTGCGGTAGAGTGCCACGCTCATGATTACAAGTGCAACGGGGAATAGAAGGCTGAATAAGGCGACGACGTTAGAAAGAGTATGCATCGTGGGGACCGAGAAAAGACGAGCGAAGGGAAACCAAAGTGAGACCGCCCAGAATGCGGCATTAGCTACGATCACAGTGCGGTTAGCAGCTTTCAACTTCATGCATTCACCGCCTCGAATATCCCCGCTGCTCCCATGCCGCCGCCGACGCACATCGTCACCATCCCGTATTTGACGTTTCGCCGCGGCATTTCGCGGAGCAGGGAAGCAGTGAGTTTCGCGCCGGTGCAACCCAGCGGATGGCCGAGCGCGATAGCCCCGCCGTTGACGTTGACCTTCGCGGGATCGACGCCGAGCAGCTTGATTACCGCGAGCGACTGCGCGGCGAACGCCTCATTCAGCTCGATCAGCCCAATGTCGTTGAGCGACAGCCCAGCGATCTTCAGCGCCTTGGGAATCGCGAAGACCGGGCCGATGCCCATCTCCTCCGGATCGCAGCCTGCCGTGGCGAAGGCGATCAGCCGCCCAATCGCGGGGATGCCAAGCTGCGCCGCGCGTTTGGCCGACATCACAACCGCGGCCGCCGCCCCGTCCGACATCTGCGACGAGTTGCCGGCCGTCACCGCGCCGTTGGCATGGAACGCAGGCTTCAGCTTCGCCAGCGCTTCGAGCGAGGTGTCCGCGCGCGGCCCCTCGTCTACCTTGAATTCCGACTCGACCGCCTTTGCCTTGCCCTTCGCGTCGATCACCGTGCTCGTCACCGGGACCGGAACCACCTCATCGTCGAAATGCCCGGCAGCGATCGCGGCCAGCGCATTCTGATGCGATTGATACGCGAACTCGTCCATCTGCTCACGCGTAATGCCGTAGTGCTTCGCAACCCGCTCCGCGGTGTGGCCCATCGATATATACGAACCGGGATAGTTGTTCACCAGCCACGGGTTCAGCGAAGGCTTATTCCCGCCCATCGGCACGAACGACATGCTCTCCACGCCGCCTGCGACAATTGCATCCGCGCCCCCGCCGCGAATGCGCTCGACCGCCATCGCGATCGACTGCAAGCCCGACGAGCAGAACCGGTTGATCGTCATCGCGGAACAACTTGCTGGCAGTCCCGCACGGAAGCTCGCGACACGCGCAATGTTCAGGCCCTGCTCGGCTTCGGGCATCGCGCAGCCCAGAATCACATCCTCGATCTCCGACCGGTCGAGCTGCGGCACCCGCTCCAGCGCGCCGTTGATCGCGTACGCGGCAAGATCGTCAGGACGCGTCGTGCGCAGCGTCCCCCGTGGCGCCTTTCCGATGGCGGTGCGGACAGCCGATGCGATGATGACGTCTTTCATACGGGCCTCAGGTCCTAATTCCCAATTGAAGAAGCACTGCCTCTTCCACTCTTGTCATTTCCTGGTGAGTGATCTGAGTGATCCTCTTCTGAAGTCGAAGCTTACTGATAGTCGTTAGTTGATCGCTCATGGCTTT
>DASWCA010000544.1:0-4098 GCA_036390355.1 Acidobacteriaceae bacterium | reverse complement strand
TGCCTCGCCTTCGTATGGATCAGCTCATGAACCTGGCGTGGGAATTCATTCTGCCCATGGCTCTGCTCAACATGCTGGTAGCCGGCATCTGGCGTTTCATGCCCACGGGACCGTTACGGTGGCTGGTCTGTGCCGCCATGCTAGCCATTCCGTGCTTCCTACTCAGCCTTGGGCTGAAGAGGAAAAAGAAATTCCAGGTGCGAACGTACTATTTCGCGGAATGACGAACAAAATGACCTATAGATTGGGTTGTGCATCCTGACTTCAAAAGCACCATCGGACTATCGAAATGACCGTATCTTTCATCATTCTCGCCATCATCACAGTCGCCGGAACGGCAGCATCCATGGGCCTGCGCAACGCGGTCCACTGCGTCTTGGCGCTTACGGTGGGCTTCGCTGGAGTGGCCGCCCTCTACCTTCAATTAGGAGCGCAGTTTGTGGGGCTTACCCAAATCATGGTCTACGTCGGCGCTGTGGCGATCCTTGCTGTATTCGCCATCATGATGACCCACAGCCCCACGCCGGTGCAGCCTCCTATCTTCTCCTCCTTCTGGATTTGGGGCAGCGTCGTTGCCGCCTCCGTTTTTTCCGTCCTTGCCTGGGCGATCTCTTCAAGCAAGGTATCGACACGAAGCTTGCCAGTTCAGCCGGACGTCACTGTCCAACAGATCGGTGACGCCCTGATGCATCGGTTCGTATTGCCGCTGGAGATCATGGGACTGCTGTTGACAGCCGCGCTCATCGGCGCCGTAGTGATCGCGATGGACCGAAAGGAGGAGATGAAATGACCTCGCTCCAGGGCTATCTGCTCTTGTCATCGCTTCTCTTTTCCGTCGGCCTCGCCGGCGCCCTCACGCGCCGCAACGCGATCCTCGTTCTCATCGGGATCGAACTCATGCTCAACGCGGCGAACCTCAATTTCATTGCCTTCTGGCGCTATGGTCCAAATCCCGCAGCATTGACCGGCATCATGTTCTCCATATTTTCCATTAGCATCGCAGCGGCAGAAGCCGCCGTTGGATTAGGGATCATCCTTGCTGCCTACAGACACTCCAAAACCACCGACTTAGACGAGATGAATTCCCTGAAAGGTTGAGAACAAAATCGCAGACACTCCGCCGTCGCCGGCAATAACCTCTCTTCAACCATGCTCTGCCTCTGTTCGCTGAGACTCAATGACCTGGATCGTTAAAAACCTTTGGCTGATTCCCGTATTGCCGATCCTCGCGGCCGGAATCGCCGCCCTCCTGAAACAACGCAGCCGCATACCCGCTGCTTCCCTCGCCATCGGCTCCATGGCGATTTCCTTTCTCCTCTCGCTGTGTGCGTTCGCCCACGTCCTCAGCAACCCCGTAGGAATCCAGCCATTCAATTTCCGCTGGTTCCAGTTCGGCAACGAGTGGCTGAAACTCGGATGGACACTCGACCCGCTGACCGCCGTCATGCTCGTCATGGTCACCTTCGTTGGCCTGCTCATCTTCATCTACAGCGTCGGATACATGGAGCACGACGAGAACTTCACCCGCTTCTTCTGCTTCCTCGCCCTCTTCGCGGGAGCCATGCTCGGCGTCGTCATCGCCAATAGCCTCCTCCTTCTCTTCATGTGTTGGGAGATCGTCGGCCTTACCTCCTATCTGCTCATCGGCTTCTGGTACGCCAAACCTGAAGCCGCCGCAGCCGCGAAGAAAGCCTTCATTACCACCCGGATTGGAGACCTTGGATTCCTTCTGGGCATGGTCTGGCTTTATGCCCAGACTCACACGCTTCTCTTCTACGACAGCGGCTCTGGCGCGCTCGAGCAGTCCGCACTCACCCACCTCGTCGCGCAAACCACCGTCCTCGGCCTAACCCTCTCCTCCGCAATCGGCATCCTCATCTTCTGCGGAGCCGCCGGGAAATCCGGCCAGGTCCCACTCCATGTCTGGCTGCCCGACGCGATGGAGGGCCCAACGCCCGTCAGCGCACTCATCCATGCCGCCACCATGGTCGCTGCCGGAGTCTTCCTGATCGCGCGTATCTACCCGCTCATGAGCGCTCATCCGGCTAACGCGCTAAGCATCACCGTCGCTCTTCAGGTCGTCACCTGGGTAGGGGCAATCACCGCTGTCTTCGGCGCAACCGTCGCAGTCGCGCAGTACGACATCAAGCGCATCCTCGCGTACTCGACCGTCTCGCAGCTCGGCTACATGATGATGGGTCTCGGCGTCGGCGGAGTTGCTGTCGGCATGTTCCACCTCATCACGCATGCCTTCTTCAAGGCTCTCCTCTTCCTCGGCGCAGGCTCCGTCATCCACGGCTGCTCCGGCGAGCAGGACATCCGCCGCATGGGCGGCCTCCGCAAGCACATGCCCATCACATTCGTCACCTACGCGGCAGGCATGCTCGCGCTTTGCGGATTTCCGTTCTTCTTCTCCGGGTTCTGGTCGAAGGACGAGATCCTCCACGCCGCCCACAACTGGTCGATCTCCCAAGCTCCGTTCTACATGGGAGCATTCGGCGCTCTCCTCACCGCCTTCTACATGACGCGGCAGGTCTACTACGTCTTCGCCGGCAGCAACCGTCTGGCCGCTTCAAGCCATGACGATCCGCAACTCGCGGCACACTTTGAGGACCCTGCACATCACGCGGCCGCCCACCCGCACGAGAGCCCCGCGGTCATGACCGCACCGCTCGTCATCCTCGCTGCCTTTGCGGTCCTCCTGGGCTTCATCGGAACTCCCGCCTGGCCGTGGTTCCAATCCTTCCTTGAAGGCGACCATCCCGCCTTCAGACTCGCCGCCCTCACCGCTCCCGGCATCGGCCCGGTTATGCTCTCGTCGTCACTCATCGTCTTGCTCGGCCTAGGCCTGGGCAGGTACTTCTACGGCCGCAAGCCGATCGCCAGTGCCGAAGCCCCTGACGCACTCCAGAACCTCCAGCCACAAATCTTTAGCGCCCTCGGTCACGCCTACTACGTCGACGCATTTTATGGCGCGACTCTGATCCGCCTGAACACCTGGTGGTCGAGAGTCTGCGACTGGCTCGATCGCTGGGTATGGAACGGGGCAGTGCAAACAGTCTCCTACTTCGTGCTCGGCATTGCATGGCTGGATAATTTCTTCGACAACAATGCTGTGAATTCGGGCTTCGATCAGGGATGCCGCAACGTCTCGCGCGGTGGCAAGGTTCTTTCGCTGCTTCAGGGTGGCCGCATACAGAGCTACCTGCGGATCATCGGCTGCGCGCTCATCGCGCTCGTAATCTTCCTGCTCTGGGGGGCGAAAGCATGACCGCGTTCCCCTGGATCAGCGTCCTCACCGCACTCCCGATCATCGGCGCATTGGTTGTCCTCGCACTCGGCGAGCGCAACAAGAATCTCGCACGCTGGACAGCCCTGGCCTTCAGCTTCCTGGCGTTTGCACTCACCCTGATGCTCTGGTGTCACTTTGATCGCGCATCGGGCGCGCTCCAGTTTCAGGAGAGACACAACTGGATCTCTACCCTTAGCGCCGAGTATCACGTGGGCATCGACGGCCTCGGCCTCCTGATGTTGCTGCTGACATCCATCGTGGTTCCCATAGGAATGGCCGCTTCGTGGCAAATTCAGGACCGGCTTCCGCTCTACTACTCTCTAGTCCTGATTCTCCAGACCTGCCTCTTCGGAACCTTTACGGCGCTGAATTTCTTTCACTGGTTTATCTTCTGGGAACTCAGCCTGATCCCCGCATTCTTCCTGATCAAACTCTGGGGAGGCCCGCGCCGCACCAAGGCCGCCACCCAATTCCTCGTCTACACCATGGTCGGCAGCGTGGGAATGTTGCTCACCTTCCTGGCAATCTTCCTGACAACAAAGAAATTCGACTTCATCGATCTCGCCTCGCTCGCTCAAAGCGGCCACCTAATGCCTGCCGTAATCGACAAGCTCGCGTGGCATCGCTTCACCCCGCAGCATGTGGGGTTGATCATCTTTGCCGGAGCGTTTCTCGGCTTCGCGGTAAAAGTGCCGCTCTTTCCGTTTCACACCTGGCTACCCGCCGCCTACTCTGAGGCACCCACAGGCACCACGATCCTGCTGACCGGCGCCATGTCGAAGATGGGACTCTACGGCTTCCTGCGG
>DASWCA010000543.1:0-9438 GCA_036390355.1 Acidobacteriaceae bacterium | reverse complement strand
GCGCAGGAAGCGAGCCACGCCGCCCAGCTCAAAGTGCGCATGCGGCAGGTCGAACGTGCCCTTGAGGACCACGTCCGGCGATACGTTATTCGCATACGTTCCGTTGAAGGCGTTGTAGAGACCGCCGTTCTGCCCCGCGCCCGCGAAGAAGAAGTTCGCCGGCACCGCCGCGGCCACCGATGAAGTTGCCGTGAAGTTGGTGATCTGCGCGTTCTCGAGCGACATTGCGGCGGTAAACATGCCGGTCTTCACAGCGCCGAAGGTTTGCTGGATGCGGATAGCCGGCTGACGAGCCCAACTGAAGCCGACCGTGTATTGCGCGTCGATCGAGTTCGGCAGCTTCTCGGTGCGGTTGTTCGTGCTCATGCCCGTCTCGGTGATGAGCGACCACATCTGCCCGCCGGTGAGGGTGAAGCCGCTCGCCATCGCCGCCTGGCCCCAGAACTGGCGCTGCCGCAGCACGTAGCTGTTGCTCTGGTTGCCGTTGGAGGTCGTGCCGGTACCCAGCATGTCGGCCTCGAAGTAGCCCGAGAGCTTGAACGGGCCAGCATCCCCGGTGAACAGGCCGCCGATGCGGCTCTGACGGCCGGAGAAGTTCAGCTCGCTGACATGGCCCTGGTTCGCACTCGGCAGCGGAATCGTGTTGAAAGGAGTGTTAATGTCCGAGTTCACCGAACGCTGGCGCCAGACATTCTCAAACGCGAAGAACGCGACTGGCGTGATGGTGACGCCTTTATAGTGGATCGCGGTCGGCGAATCGATCCGGTCGCTCAACTCAACCTTCGTCGTGCTCAGGGTCGCCGCCACGCTGGCGCTCGTGCCTTGCAGATCGCCAACGGTACTCTGGAGGCTGGTGACGGCATCGGCCTGCGCCTTGGTAGCTGCGGCGGCGCTCTCGGCCTGTGCCGTGGCAGCAGCAGCCTGCGACTGCGCGCTTGACGCACTGGACTGCGCAGCGGAAACGGCAGCATCCTTGGACGAGAGCTGTTGTGTCAACGCATCGATCTGGGCCTGCTGGGCGGCCAGTTTCTCCTGCAGTTCGCGGATCGCCTTCTGGTCCGCGGACTCGACAGGCTTCTTGGCGCTCTTCGCCTTTTTCGTAGTGGTGGTCGTTTTCGTCTGGGAAGTTGTGTCAGTCTGCGCGTGCAGGGACAAAGTGCCTATCACCAGCACCGCCGCAATCGCCGCTTGTAGTTGCTTCTTCATGGAACCTCGCTGGAAATCCTTGTTGGAAGTAGAGGCACGCGTGACATCTTCCGGGCATACCGCCCAAGCCGCGCACTTCCTCTGCTCGTTCTTTTCCCTAAGCTTGTCAAGAGTTTGTGAACGGAGAACAAAAATATGGGCTTACCGGGATGAATTCCGCGAAATTAACCGGGCATTAACACAAGCGGCCCTATTGAGGATAGGGCAGATGCCCTGAAGTTCGTTGGCCGGGTCACGCCGACTGGTTTACCGTAGTGGCATGTCGATATCCCAATCCGGCCGGGCTCTGCTGGTCGCTTCCCTCTTTCTGACCGGCGGACTCCCCCGCAGCGAAGCGCAGGCGCTGAAGCTGATTCCCATCCCGCGCGAGATCACCGCGGGAACGGCGCAGTCCCTGTCTGGCGGCGTGCAGATCAACTGCGCAGCGCCGTGTGCGGCCGAAGACCGTTTCGCCATCGACGACCTGAAGACCTGGCTCGCTGGACTCGGCGTCCCGGTGAACACGACCTCGCCGGTGAACATTCTGGTCGCTCGATACGGAACCCCGCTGGCGCACTCCATCTACGCCGACGCGATGCCCCAGGGCACTCCCGCAACTGCCGAGATGCCCGAGGAGATGAAGCCCGAAGGCTACGCCATCATTCCCGACGGCAAGGGACTGGCGCTGACGGCAGCGAGCGATGCCGGCATGTTCTATGCGCTGCAAACCGTGAAGCAGCTTGTGACCGGATATGGCGCCAATGCGATGCTGCATACGGCTAAGATCCGCGACTGGCCGGCGATGAAGTATCGCGGACTGGACGACGATCTTTCCCGCGGCCCGGTAACGACGCTTGAGTTCGAGAAGAAACTGATTCGGACGATCGCGGCCTACAAGATCAACCTGTATTCGCCGTACTTCGAACACACGGCGGCCTATGTGTCGAATCCCCTGATCGCTCCGCCCGGCGGTGCAATCAGCGCGGCAGATGCAGAGGCCCTGGTGGCCTACGCGCGCCCCTACCATGTGACCATCGTGCCCGAGCAGGAAGCTTTCGGACACCTGCGCAACGCGTTGACCTGGGAACAATATCAGGCGCTGGCGGAGACGCCGCATGGTGCGGTGCTGGCACCGGGCCAGGCTGGATCGATCGCACTGATCAAGCAGGAGTTTACCGAATTGGCGGCGGAGTATCCGGGTCCATTTCTGCATATCGGCGCGGACGAGACGGCGGACCTGGGTGTCGGCCAGACCAAAGCGGACGTCGACGCGCGTGGACTGGGGGCCGTGTATCTGGACTTCATGCAACAGGTCGTAACCGCGCTGCAACCGCTTCACCGAAAGCTGCTCTTCTGGGGAGACATCGCACAGGATGCGCCGGCGCTGCTAAAGGCGATGCCGCAGAGCTTCAAGGACTCGACGATTGCGCTTGCCTGGGTTTACAGCCCGGAGCCGAAGGGCTACGCCAGATTCCTGACACCGTTTACGAATGCGGGATTTGAGACATGGGTCTCGCCTAGCGTCCACAATTACCGGGTCGTATATCCGGATAACAATCTCACGCTCCTGAACATTCAGGAGTTCACCCGCGACGGCCAGCGGATGGGATCGACGGGGCAGTTGAATACGATCTGGAACGACGATGGCGAAGGTCTCATCAACCAGGATTGGTATGGAATTCTGTTCGGCGCGGCAGCAGCCTGGCAATCGGGCGAGTCGTCGATCGATGCGTTCCAGCAGAGCTACGGCGAGGTGTTTCACGGCGATATGTCGGGCGCCTTGGACCAGGCACACAAAGAATTGATGGCAGCGCACGCCGTACTGAAGGACCAGGCCAAGGTCGGCGATGCAACTAACAATATCTTCTGGATTGACCCCTGGTCGAAAGATGGGCAGAAGGTCGCTGCGCAAGTGCGGCCGTATACCCACGATCTGCGGATGCACGCGGAGGCTGCGCTTACCCTGATTGCGCGGGCGCGGGCTGTTGCGGGGCCGAATCCGGCAGGCGCTTCGACGGGGCCGGCGACGGTGTCGACGATGTACGACGCGGCCGAGTATGGCGCGGCGACGAGCGGGCTGCGCGAACCGGATGCGATCGATGCGATGGAGCTGGGAGCGCGACGAATGGATTTCATCGGCTTGAAATTCCAGCTTTCGGACGAGATGGCCGCCGCGTACGCGCGAGCAATTGTTGCCTCCACAAGTACGGACCGGAAGACGCGGGGCAGCGTCAATCGCGAACTCGGCGACCTGAACGGAGTCAACGGGCGTATTCAGGATCTGCGCAGCGGATATACGTTGCTGCGCGATCTGTATGAGTCCGCATGGCTGCGGTCCAACCGGCCATACTGGCTGCGAAACGTCCTGGAGCAGTACGATTACACGACCCAGATATGGCTGGCACGCGCGGACAAGGTCCACAGCGTCCAGCGGCAATGGGGTGACACGAAGACGCTGCCGGCGGCGGATGAGTTGGGCATTCCTTCGGTGCCTCCGATTCCTCCGACTTCAGCTCCCACTCCAGTTCTGACTCCGACTCCGGCTGTACTACCGGCAACGCCTGTGACGACACAATGATTACTTTTCTTGAGGCGCGGCGGCTGGTGACGGCCGATGGGATGGTCGAGTATCCGCGAATTGCCATCGCAGACGATGGGACGATTGCGGCGATCGATGCGGGCGGGCCGAATTCGAATGAGGCGACGCTGACAGCCGCATTTTTCGACATCCATGTGCACGGCGCCGCAGGCCACGATGCGATGGAGGGCACTCCGAAGGCGCTTGGTCGAATCGGGCAGTTTCTTGCCGGCACAGGGGTCGCGCACTTTCTTGCAACGACTGTGACGGCTCCGGTCGATCGCACGATGCGCGCACTGGAAGGGATCGCGAACGCCATTGCGGCAGCGGAGAGTGATACCACGATTCCTACGGCGCGCCCCATAGGAATTCACCTGGAAGGGCCATTCATCTCGCATGCGAAGCGCGGCGTGCATCCACCTTCGGATATTCAGTCGCCTTCGATCCCGCTGTTCGATAGGATGCGGCAGGCAGCACGCGGCCACATCCGGCTGATCACCATTGCGCCGGAAACCCCGGGCGCGTTGGATCTGATCGAATATGCGACTGAAGCAGGAATCCATGTAAGCCTCGGGCACTCGGATGCGACGGCAGCGCAGACGCGAGTGGCGATCGAGGCCGGAGCATCCAGCGCTACACATACGTTCAACGCGATGCGGCGGCTGGACCATCGCGAGCCGGGCATTGCGGGAGTGGTGCTTGACGCGCAGGATTTATATGCGGAATTGATCTGCGACGGCATCCATGTGGCGCCGGAGTTGGTGCGTATGTGGCTGCGGTCCAAGGGTGAAGAGCGGGCGATTCTGGTGACGGACGGGATTTCCGCAACGGGTATGCCCGACGGCAAGTACCTGCTTGGTGAGCTCGAGGTCTCCGTAGCGGACGGCCGGTGTCTGCTGACAAGCGATCTGCAGGCCGGGACCGAAACGCTGGCAGGCTCGGTGCTGACCATGGATCGCGCGGTGGCGAATGTGCAGCGATTTACGGGCTCGAGCCTGGCAGCCGCGGTGCGTCTGGCAAGCCGCAACCCCGCGCGAATGCTTGGGCTCGACCATGTGGGCGAGATTGCAGTAGGACAGCCGGCGAACTTCAACGTGTTCTCCGCGGAGGGCGCTTTGCAACAGACGATCCTGCGCGGGCGGCCCGTTGCAAGACGAAGCGGGCCGAGCTAGAAGCCGGGCGATCTGGAAGCGGGCTGAACTTTCAGAGTCGTCCTTCCGCTTTACTGAACTTGCGATTTTGTTAACAAAATCGCGGTGAAGCGCGGCCCAAAGCCAGACCTACTCAAAGTGGAGGGGGCTGGAAAGATGCCGTGAAGAAGTCTCTTGCCAAGAAAAAACCTGCTGCGGGTTGGCCTAAATAGCGATAGCATGGCGACATGAAAAAGTTCTTGCTGGCTCTGCGTATGGCTGTTGAAGGAATTCTCGGCTTTCTCGTTTTGCTTACCGTTCCGGTTTCATTGCTTAGGGTGTTGGCTGCGCGGTCACAGGAAAGCATTGCCTATCTGTTGGGATCGTTGGTTGGAATGATCCTTATGCTGGTCCTCGGCATCTGGCTACTCAAAGATGCGGGGCGTGTCTTTGGCCGACTCAAATCCTCGCCCCCATCCCGCCTTGCGTAAAGTGCATACTTCCGTTTTGTTTTTAGATCCGCGGGAATCATTCACGTTACAAATGAATTGGGAAGTTCGGAGGTACAGAGGGAATGGCAAAGCTGGGCTTTTTGGGTTTGGGGATCATGGGCGCCCCGATGGCGCGCAATCTGATGCGCGCGGGACATAGTGTGGCACTGTGGTCACACTCGGCAGGAAAGGCGGAACAGTTGGCCAAGGAGGGCGCCACGGCCTGTGCCACGCCGGCTGACGTTGCCCGGCAGAGCGAGTGCGTCTTCCTCTGCGTGGGAAACACAAAGATGTCTGCCGACGTGATCCTCGGGCCTCAGGGACTGGCGTCGGGGCGCTCCGGGCCGCTGACCATCGTGGATTGCAGCACCATCTCTCCTTCCGAAAGCCAGCGGATGTCGGCGGAGTTGGCAAAACAGAACATCGACTTCCTGGACGCGCCTTGTTCCGGATCGAAGGCCGGTGCGGAGGGTGCCTCGCTGACCTTCATGGTGGGCGGCGACGAAGCGGTCTTCGAGCGGCTGCGGCCATACTTTGATGCGATGGGCAAGCAGTTGTACTACTGCGGCGCTTCCGGAATGGGGCTGCAGGCGAAGCTTTCGCAAAATATGATCCTCGGCAATCTGCTGCAGGCATTCAACGAAGCCTTCGTGCTGAGCACAAAGGCGGGAGTGCCGCCCCGGCTGATGCTGGACATCATCAACAACAGCGCCGCGCGATCTGGCCTTGTGGCTCTAAAAGCCCCGCTGATCTTCGAGCGGAACTTCGCGCCAAACTTCTCGGTGAAATGGCTCGAGAAGGATATGGACCTGATGTTGCAATCAGCCGCGGAGAACAATGTTCCGGCTCCGCTGACGGCGCTTTCGCAGCAGATGTTGCGTGCTGCGATTGCCCAGGGCTATGGAGACGACGACATCGGCGGTTCGATTCGTGTATTGGAGAAGTTGGCCGGCTGCGAGGTCATCGCAGAACCCGCAGCAGACTGACTCATTGAGCCCATTGCCTTGCAGCGGCCGACATTCCGGTCCGCTCGATACGAGAGTGATAAAAATGACAAACAAACGCAAGATGGAATTACTTGCCGCAGTCCTGGCGACTGCCGGTGTGTTGTGCGCGCAGGAAACGCGCAGGACGATCAAGAATCCCTCGCCAGATCCGAAGGATGACAGCAAGCCAAACAGCAGCTCCGTTCCTGACGCATACGCGTTGACCGGACACTTCAACCGCATCGTCGTGATCCGTTTGAAGAACAAGGCGAATCTGCTCGCGGGCATCACCAAGGTAGTGCAGGAACAGCACATCCAGAATGGCGTTTTCCTTTCCGGCATCGGATCTTTGCGCGGCTATGAGGTTCACTCGGTCACCAATCGCGACCTTCCTACGGAAGACACGTTCGTAAAAAATCCGACACAGGCGGCGGACCTGGTCAGCGTGAACGGCTACGTGATCAACGGCCGGATTCATGCGCACATGACGCTGGCAACGCCCGACAAGGTGATTGCCGGCCACATGGAAGCCGGCAACGAGGTCTATACCTACGCGATCGTCACCATCGGCGTAATGAACGACACGAACCTCGACAAGATCGACGACAAGACCTACCGCTAAGGAGCAAATCCGGGCGATGCCTGGGTGAAGCGTGCGAGGCTCGATGGCGGAAGGTTCCAAGATCGCGACGAGAATGTCGGGCCGGCAGTGGACGATCGTCGCCCTGCTGGTAGTCTCGGTCATCGTTAACTACGTCGATCGCAGCAATCTTTCACTTGCCGTTCCGCTGATCCAAAAACAATTTGCGTTGTCGCCGCTGCAGATCGGTTCGCTGTTGTCGGCCTTCTTCTGGACGTACGCGTTCATGCAGATTTCGGGCGTCGCGGGTTGGCTCTCGGATCGATTGCCCGTGGGATGGGTGATGGTCGGCGGCTATCTTCTGTGGTCGAGCGCCACAGTCGTCACGGGCCTCGTCTCAAGTTTCTCCGCGCTTTATCTCGCACGCCTGCTGCTCGGAGTTGGCGAATCCGTGGCGTACCCATGCTACTCGCGTGTTTTTGCCGAGCTTCCACAAGAGCATCGAGGACGGGCGAACGCGTTGATCGACGCAGGCACGAAACTTGGGCCATCCATCGGAGCACTGGTCGGAGGCCTGCTGCTCGTGCACTTCGGATGGAGGGTGCTCTTCATCGTGCTTGGGCTGGGAGGTCTGCTGTGGCTTCTGCCATGGATCAAGGTGATGCCCCGCATCGAGCGCAGAGTTGAGGAGAGTAGCGCAGCAGCGCTTCCATCGATTCTAAAATTGCTGAAGATCAAGGCTGCGTGGGGATCTTTTCTCGGCCACTTCTGCGGAAACTATTTCTTCTACTTCCTGCTGGCATGGCTTCCGAACTACCTCGCGGGAGAGGAGAATATGTCGATCGGGTCCATGTCGAGGCTGACCTCCGCGCTGTTCTTCCTCATCGCAGCTTCGACCTTGCTTACGGGATGGATTACCGATCGCCTGATTGCGGCGGGCGGCTCGCCAACGCGGGTTCGGCGGACTGCGGTAGTAGGCGGTCTGGGTGTGGCATCAAGCCTGCTTGCGCTCGTATTCGTTCATCGCAATCTGCCGCTGTCGATAGTGGTGATTGCCGTGGCGTGCGTGGGGTACGGCGTCTTCGCGTCGAATCACTGGGCCATCTGCCAGACTCTGGCCGGCGCGGCGATGGCCGGACGATGGAGCAGCGTGCAGAATGGGATCGCGAATCTCTCCGGAATTGCCGCTCCCTGGGTCGCCGGACTGATCCTGCAGATCAATGGAAATTCGCGACTGGCATTCGTCCTTACCGGCGGCGTAGCGCTCGTAGGTGCATTCTCGTGGGGACTGCTCGTGCAGCGCGTGGAACCGGTGCGGTGGGATGCATGAGCTTCCTCAGGCAGAAGTAATTCACGCGGGAACAGCTACCTCTTCAACGACGCGCGCGAACGTATATGGGCCGTCCGGGATCAGGACCACGCGCGCATTGTCTGGCAGGCCTTCGAGGAGACGCTCGACAGCCGCATTCACATCGGTGAAAGAGCGCCTTCCAAACGCACCCACATCTTCCGCTCGGGCGCCCGGAGTATAGAAAAACAACTCATTCGCGAGGCCAACCAGCGCAAGTTTCTCGAGCTGCCATTGGTCGGCAACGACTTCAGTATTGGCAATCTTGCGCAAGTAGTCTTCATTGCCTTCGAAGCTTCGCAGCATGCGAGCATACTCAGGCGAACCAATGCCTTCGGCGCACTCCGCGAGGATCAGAATTCTGCCACCCGGTTTGACGACATGCTGGGCAGCCGTGATCCCTTTCGCCATCTGATAGAACGTAAGATCCAGCGGATAGCCCGCCGCACTAGTGATCACTGCGTCGGCCAGCGCCGGCACAGGTGCAAGCGAAGTAGTCCGCAGAAAATCAACGCCCGCGGCGTGGGCCTGAACCGGGTTGCCGGCGAAGACTCCCGAAATCTCCCGCTCCTGCGTCAGAGTGACGTCGAGAATAAAGTCGTGGCGCGCCATGCGGGCGATCTCAAGCAGCTCGGCGTGCAAAGGGTTCTCGTCGATCGATCCCTCGGTCGCCATCGGCTCGCGCATGAAGCGCGGCGAATGGATGACCTTGATTGTTTCCTGTGCCGCCAGGCCCGGCGCGATTAACTTCCGGCCACCGGAGAAGCCAAGCATCAGATGCTGTTCGATGAAGCCGAGCGTAATGTGCAGGTCGGCTTCCATAAAGCGTCTATCGATGTAAACCGGCGTGCCGCGAGCCGTGGAACCCAGCGCCAGATGATCGCTGAATGCGCGGGCATCATGGTTCACCACGCGGTAGCGGGCCGCAATCTCCGGACCCAGAATCGTCCGAATCTCAGCGTCGGTCGCTCCCCGGTGCAGACCCGTAGCAATGAGGATGGTGACACCGTCCTCGGGAATGCCCGCCGCATGCAGCCGTGCCAGCAGGGGCGGCAAGGTTACGCGATTTGGAGCAGGGCGGGTAATGTCGCAAACGGAGATTGCGGCCGTGCGCTTCCCTGCCGCGAGTTCAGCCAGCGA
>DASWCA010000542.1:0-2452 GCA_036390355.1 Acidobacteriaceae bacterium | reverse complement strand
CGAGCAGAACGAAGCGTATCGCGCCGCGGAGCCGGCGGACGATGCCCGTTTCGTCGGCGCCTTCGCGCATTCGCTCGAGCATTTCGGGGGGTTTACGCCGGTGGAAGCCAGGCGGGTGGCAGGGACACTGCTGCCGGACCTCCTGTACTATGACCCCACGCGCCCGGCGTCCTACCCGGACAATGGCCGCACACCCAGCGACGACGCCCCCGATGCCTTCCTGGCTGTCATCACGAATGGGAAAGTGACGGGGGATGGGATAGGCCCGCACGACGATCTGCTCGCCGAGTTTCCCTACCTGGGGCCGCCTCACAACGGCTCGCGGTAATCTGGCCCTTGGTCGGCTGCTGGTAATAAGCGTGGAGAGTCGCTGTTGCCACGGCTCGAGCCCCTGCGATCCGTGCGCACTGATGCGCTCGAGGTTGCCTACTTCGAAGTTGGTCCAAGCGTGCGTATCACCACCTCATCTACTTCAACGAGGTCGACAAGGGCGGTCACTTCGCCGCCTGGGAAGAGCCGGAACTCTTCGCGACCGAGATCCGCGCGGCGTTCCGGCCACTGCGCTAGTTGGAGCGAGGGGACGGCGGGCACACTGTGTGCCCGTCGTCCTGCACTACAGCAGAAACGCTGTACTCGTTGGCCGATCTGTCAACGATCCCATGGACTGGTTGGTCGACACTCACCCGAGAAAGGAACGCTCATGTCTCAGACAACCCCCAGCACTGCTGGGCCTCTCACCTAGCTGGTCGCTTCCCAAGCCACGTGGCGAGACGTACGTACATCGATGCTGGCGTCGCGCATGGTGTGCAGACGCGCATCACTGAGACATCCAAGCAGAGGAAAGGCATACATGATGAAAATAAACAAGCTCTTGCTCGCCGCGAGACACCCCGCAGCGATTCACTTACCCATTGAAGGTGAGTTGCCTTCTCTGGGCGGCGCGACCGCGTGGCTCAATTCGTCGCCACTCTCGGCGGCCGACCTGCGCGGAAGAGTCGTGCTCATCGACTTCTGGACCTACACCTGCATCAACTGGCTGCGCACCCTGCCCTATGTGCGCGCCTGGGCCGAGAAATATAAGGATCACGGCGTGGTGGTGATCGGCGTGCACACGCCTGAGTTCTCCTTTGAGCACGACCTCGAGAACGTTCGCCGGGCCGCGAAGGACATGCGGGTCGCGTATCCGATCGCAATCGATAACGACTATGCGGTCTGGGATGCTTTCGATAACCACTATTGGCCGGCCCTCTATCTCGTCGATGCGCAGGGGCGTATTCGATATCATCACTTCGGCGAGGGCGCCTACGAACAGTCGGAAATGATGATTCAACACGTGCTGGCCGAGGCCGGCATCGGCGGCTTCGCTCATGAACTGGTGTCGGTCGATGCCAGTGGTGCTGAAGCTGCCGCAGATTGGGACAGCTTGAGGTCTGCAGAAAACTATGTCGGCTATGAGCGTACCGAGAACTTTGCTTCCCCTGGTGGTGCAGTCCTGGACGAGCCTCGAATCTATGCTTTCCCTACGCGGTTGCGGCTCAATGAGTGGGCCCTTGCCGGTGATTGGACTGTGGAGAGAGAGGCCACGGTGCTGAACAAGGCCAACGGGCGCATCGCGTACCGCTTTCACGCTCGCGATCTGCATCTCGTCATGGGACCGGCAGCGCGAGGAGCGCCCATGCGCTTTCGCGTGTTCATCGATGGACAGGCGCCGGGCGCTGCTCATGGCAGTGACGTTGACGAGCAGGGCAACGGCACGGCTACCGAACAGCGGATGTATCAACTGATCCGGCAACCGAAGCCCATTGCTGATCGGCAGTTCGAGATCGAGTTTCTCGATGCCGGCGTGGAGGCTTTTGTGTTCACGTTCGGCTGATCCACGGCAGAGGCTATTCACCCGATCATCGCGCCCTGGCGGTGGCCTGGATTCATCTCCCATGTGGAGGAAAGTAGGAAATGAAAGCGATCCGTATACACGGCCGTGGCGGTCCCGATCACCTCGTGTATGAAGACGTACCACAACCACATCCAGGTCCGGGAGAGGTGATGGTGCGGGTCTATGCGACGGGGGTCATTGTCAACGAGTTGAGATGGAACGAAACCTACGAGACGAAAGCGGGGAGTAAGCGTGTACTGCCCATTCCCGGGCGTTACCGCCCTCACCGAAGGAGCGGAGGTCTACGCCATGTTAGACTATGGTCGAGACGGTGCCGAAGCTGACTACACCATTGCCCTCCCTGGCGAACTGGCTCCCAAACCACGCACGCTCGACTATATGCAGGCCGCAGCGGTTCCGCTATCCGCCCTGACAGCCTGGCAAGGCCTCTTTGAACACGCGAGCCTGGTCGCGGGGCAAACCGTCCTGATCCACGGAGGCGCGGGCGGCGTTGGCGTCTTCGCCGTCCAACTGGCTCGCTGGGCAGACGCACATGTCATTGCGACCGCCTCGGCACGC
>DASWCA010000541.1:0-3948 GCA_036390355.1 Acidobacteriaceae bacterium | reverse complement strand
CATCGAACACGCCACCGGCATCTCCTTCACCGAGATCCCCCTCCTCCCCGAAGACATCTTCGAAAAGATGACTACTCAGGAAACAAAAGCCGGGGTGCCCCATCCATCGCAGTCTCATCGCGATGGGTGGGATGTAAAGCGCCCAGCCAGCGGCGGCTCCGAAGACCTAAACCCGGCCACCAACCTCGACACCCGGACCGAAACCGAGGTCCCCGCATGACAACCATCACCCTCACGATCAACGGACAACGAACAACAGTCAACGCTCTCCCCATGAAGCGTCTCCTCGACGTCCTCCGCGAGGACCTCCACCTCACCGGAGCAAAAGAAGGCTGCGGCGAAGGCGAATGCGGCTCCTGCTCCATCCTGATGGACCGGGGAGACGGAAACGCCGAGCTCGTCAACTCCTGCTTGATCCCCATCCTGCAAGCCGAAGGCGCAACCATCACCACCATCGAAGGCCTTGCTAACAAAGAAAGACTCCACCTCATCCAGCAATGCTTCCTCGAAGAAGGCGGAGCCCAATGCGGCATCTGCACCCCCGGCATGATCCTCGCCACCCACCACCTGTTGGACAAGTATACGCAACCAACTCTGTTACAAATCCAGGAAGGTCTGGCCGGAAACCTCTGCCGCTGCACCGGCTACATGCGCATCTTCGAAGCCGTCCAACATGCCGCCAACCAAACCGGCTAACCCCACAAAGTCGTCGCCCCCTAAAGTTCGTCATTCTGACTCGCAGAGTCAGAATCTCCGTAGTTGCTTTTCCTCGAACCTCGAACCTAGTACCTCGAACCTAGCCATGCGCTCCAACGCCGCCGATTACGCCCTCATCGCCCCACCCACGCTAACCGCCGTGCTGGAGGCCCTCGCCTCCGACTCCACCCTCACCCCCATCGCCGGAGGCACCGAACTCATGGTCGCCCTATCCGCCGGCCGCCTCCCGCAAAAAAACCTCCTCTCCATCAACCACCTCAAAGAACTCCGCTTCATCGACGTCACCCCCGACACGATCACGCTCGGCTCCGGAACCACCTTCACCGACATCCGCAATCATCCCGTCATCGCCGCCGACTTCCCGCTCCTCACGCAAGCCGCAAGGTGGACCGGCAGCATCGCCAACCAGAACCGAGGCACCCTCGGCGGAAATATCGTCAACGCATCCCCCGCCGCCGACACACCCCCCGCCCTGCTCGCCTATGATGCGACGCTCACCCTGATCTCCGCCGCCGGCACCCGCACTATGCCGTATCGCCTCTTCCACCTGGGCTACAAGAAAACGGCCCTCGCCCCCGACGAGCTTCTGTACTCCATCACTATCCCTCGCAAGTTCGACGCCTACCGCACTTATACCCGCAAAGTCGGCACGCGCAACGCCCAGGCCATCTCCAAAGTAGCCCTCGCCTGCCTCGCGCTCCTCGAAAATGACGTCATCCGCGACATAAGAATCGGCGCCGCCAGCCTGCGCGAAGTGCCCACCCGCTGCACGGCCGCCGAGCAGGCCCTCCTCAACCAGTCCGTTACTCCCGCCACCATCACCGCCGCCCGAGCCGCCCTCGCCACCGAAGCCCGCCCCATCGACGACATCCGCTCCACCGCCAAATACCGCGCCGCCGTTGCCGCCAACCTCCTCGAAGAGTTCCTCCGCCAACTGAGCCGGGATCAGGGGTAGGCAATTGAGATGCCAAATTGTTCCACGTGGAACATTGTTCGACAATATATTTGTGGAAAACCGACTTGAGGCGTGGGAATAATCGGCTATACTATTAAAACTAAATGACTTACAGCGATATCACTGAGGGCACGGATATAATCGGATCAGCGGAAGAGTTGCTCCGCCGCTGTTCGGTCGGCAGCTGTGTCCACGTCCAGCTCGCCGGATGCGAGTTCGACAGCCGCAGCGTTGCGCAAGAGCTTTTGCGCTCCGGCGTCTCCCGTCAGTTCCATCAGCGCCGAAAACGACAAAGCGGGAAAGAAGGCTGGAACCCCGCGCCGTCCCGCATACGCAGAAGCCGTCACATCGCCCGAGGCCGTTAGAGCGAGCAGATGTTCGGGCGTCACCGCCGGCTGATCGCACGTCATCAGGACCACACCGCCGGCTCCACCGACAGCACTAACACCAACACGGATCGAGGAAGCCATTCCTTCCTGCCAACGCGGATTCATGACAATGACCGCGCCACTCAGATCGCACTGCTCGCGAATCTGTTCCGCCTCCGCGCCGAGCACGACGATGACGGGAGAGCAGCCAGCCTCGGACGCGATCCGAACCGCACGATCAAGCAAGGTCTCTGTGCCCAGCATCACAAGTTGTTTCGGTTCACCCAGGCGAGTCGAAGCGCCCGCCGCAAGTACGATCGCCGCGGTCACGATCCGATCGCACACTGTGTCTGCAGATAACGCGACGCGCCACCCTTCGCCACCTGCTCAGCCACACGTTCCGCGGTCAGCCTCCGCGAAGCGCCAAGCTTGCCTTGAACCCAGGCCTGAACCTCGGCAATCACCGCAAGCGCAACCGCTTCCGCGCCATCGCCTCCGAGATCGAGCCCGACTGGCGCCCAAACGCGCTCGCAACACTCCGCGACGCTCGAACCCAGCATCGCAGCCGTTTCGCTCAGCAGCAAGCTGCTGCGATGCGTGGCGCCAAGCAGCCCGATGTATCCAGGAATCTCGGTGCTGCCCAACAGCCCGGTCAGCAGCGCGCGGTCCTGCTCGTAGCTGTGCGTCATGATCACAACCGCATCTGCCGCACGAATCGCCAGTTCGCCGACGGACGAAACCATCAGCACGCGTTCGGCTTCGGGAAAACGTTCGCGCTTTACCAACTGCGCTCGCCCATCCGCCACCGTAACGCTCCAGCCGAGCAGCGACGCCATGGTCACCACAGGCTTCGCATCGTCGCCCGCGCCCAGCACGAACAGCCGCTGCGGCGCGGACAGAGTTTCAAAGTAGATCGCAGAATCGTCAACGAAAGGAGCGTCAGAAGGATGGGCAATCGGGTCGAGATCGGCGGGAGTCAGACCCGCACTCTGAAACAAGACCTTTCCGCCAGCGCCGAGCACTACTCGACGCAGAGGCAGGCCGTTTGCCGGAAGCCAGGTCGCAACCCGCGATTCTGCTCCGCACAGCGATACTTCCATCGCCTCGAGGAGTGCCTGGCACTCAGGAGTTTCGGCTGGTTCCAGCAGCAGGTCCACCACGCCGCCGCAGCCGAGTCCGTATGGAATTTCAGCAGTGTCGTCGAAGAATGTGGAATACCGCTCTACCATCGCGCCGGCTCGCACCATCCAGGCAGCCTTGCGCACGACCTCGGCTTCGAGGCAGCCTCCGCTGATGGATCCTGCGTATTCGCAGTCGGAACCAATGAGAAGATGCGCGCCACGGCGGCGGTAGGACGAGCCTTCGATGCGCACGAGGGTGACGAGGACCTTGGCGGAGTGCTCTTTCCCCATGCGGACGATGCGGCGGCGATCAACCATAGATAAGGAAAGTTTATACCTTCAGGAGCGCATCAAGCTCAGTCGGGCCAGCCTGTAGAGTTTCACGTCTTTCCATGATCGGCTATCAGCTATCGGCCGGGAGCGCTCTTGGTCCATCGGCTATGAGCGGCGAGCTATGAGCCGTGAGCGTGCTTTCGTCGGAGGAGGCTAGAAGGTCCGGGGCTAAAGCCCAGATTGACTTGGGGCCGTTTGCCGCTTGAGACCCAAAGCTAAAGCATTGGGCTACCAGCCCGCTGCTACTCCGAAAGACAACTACCGAGATTCTGACTCTACGAGTCAGAATGACGACGTGGGGGTGAATGACAATTTATACCTTCTCAGAAAAGGTATGGATGCCGCACTCGAGCTTCTTGCCGCCCCAGCGCCCGCTGCGCGCGTCTGCGCCGGCTTCTGGAATGGCTGTGCACGGTTCGCAGCCGATGCTGGTGTAGCCGCGCGCATAGAGTTC
>DASWCA010000540.1:0-15975 GCA_036390355.1 Acidobacteriaceae bacterium | reverse complement strand
TACGACTTCGAGAAGTCCGCGGAGAGGCGCGCTGCGTGGAACAAGCCGATTGTCTATGACGAGATTCAGTATGAGGGTGATGTGGACCGGCGGTGGGGGAATCTTTCTGCGGAAGAGATGACGCGGCGGTTCTGGCTGGCGGCGGTGCGCGGAGTGTATGCGACGCATGGCGAAGTGTTTATTTCGGAGACGGGCGAGTCGAGCTGGTCGGACGCGGGGCGGCTGCGTGGGGAGTCGGGGATGCGGATTGCGTTTCTGCGGGCGTTGATTGAGCGGATCACGAAGGTTGGGCTAAATGAGGTTGAAGGCGCTTACTATCTTTCCGCGGGGACGCCGGGCGAGCTGATTCTGTACTACCTCGATTATCATCGGCCGGCGCGGTATGACTTTCCGCTGCCGGCGACGGCGAATTTTTCTGCGACGCTGATTGATCCGTTTGCAATGACGGCGACGGTGGTCGCGGGCGAGTTTACGGGGAAGTCGCGGCTGAAGCTGACGAGCAGGCCGTTCCAGGCGGTGCTGTTCCAGAAGACGTCGGATGTGAAGGGCAAGCCGAAGTCGAATGATGAGCCGCAGGTTCCGACGAATGAGCCGGGTTGAGGAGTATGAACGAATCGCTCGGGCGGGGCGAGAGGACCCGGGACTAAAGCCCCAACTTTTTGCACGGCTTACCGCGGGCTAAAGCCCGCTGCTACTCCGGAAGGATGACGTGTTGAAGCGAGTTGACAGACAAGCTCTTTGGCTCTGGACAGTGTTGCTGGTTGTTTGTGGTGGCATGGCGACGAGCGCGTTGGCGGCGCCGCATGTTCGGGTGTCGGCGAATGCTACACCGCGCGAGTTGTTCGCGGAGCAGCGGTTGCAGCAGGCGGTGAAAGGTCTGCCCGGGGATGAGCAGATTCTGGTGGCGACTCGGCTGGACCCGCTGCTGAAGGTGTATGACACGCAGATTCCTGATTTCTGGCCGGATGCGAAGGAAGCGTTTCTGCTGCGGCGGATCGGCAACACGATTATCGTGACGGGGTACGATACGTCGGGTGTGTTGTATGGCGCGATGGAACTGGCGGATCGCATTCGCGCGGCGCATGCCTTGCCGGCGACGCTGGATTATGAGGACCATCCGCAGCTGAAGATTCGCGGGGCGGCGCTTGGTCTGCAGAAGCCGGAGATTACGTACGACGGCGCGGAGTACGACTACCGCTATATGCCGGATGAGTTTCCGTGGTTCTACGACAAGGCGGCGTGGACGAAGTATCTCGACACGCTGGTTTCGGAGCGGTACAACGGTCTGTTTTTGTGGAGCGGCCATCCTTTTACCTCGCTGCTGAAGCTGCCGAAGTATCCGGAGGCGCAGGAGGTACCGACGGAGCAGTTGGAGAAGAACATGGAGATGTTCCGCTGGCTGACGGCGGAGGCGGACAAGCGCGGCATCTGGGTTCTGCAGGGGTTCTACAACATTCATCTGTCGCACACGTTTGCGAAGGCGCATGGTGTGCCGATGCATCTCTCCGCTCCGACGAACCTTTCGGCCGAGTACACGCGCTATTGCGTGTCGGAGTTCATCCGCGAGTATCCGAACGTTGGGATATTCATGACACTGGGCGAGGCGATGGGACCGCACTACGGGCTGGAGTGGATGGTGAAGGCGATCATCCCGGGCGTGAAGGACGGGCTTGCGGAGCAGGCGAAAGTTGTCGGACATCCAGTGCAGGAGCCGCCGATCGTGGTGCGCGCGCATGCAACGGATATCTTCGATGTGCTGCCCGCGACGAAGCTGCTGTATGGCAACATCGACACGATGTTCAAGTGGAATGGTGAGTCGTTGACGTGGACGAATGTGCGCGGGCCGGTGAAGGACGAGTTCCAGAAACTGGTCGCCGCAGCGAACATTGAGATCGCCAACGTTCACTTGCTTTCGAACCTGGAGCCGTTCCGTTGGGGCGATCCTGACTTCGTGCGCCAGACGCTATCGAATTTTGTGCGCATCGGGATTGGCGGATTGCATTTGTATCCGTTGCGGTATTGGGACTGGCCGTATACGGCGGACAATACGACGCCGCGGCTGATGCAGATGGATCGCGACTGGATCTGGTACCAGGCATGGGCGCGCTATGCGTGGAATCCGGAGCGCGATGCGGCGAAGGAGCACGCGTATTGGGTGAACCAGTTTGCGGAGCGGTTCGGGACGGAGGATGCGGGACAACATCTACTGGCTGCGTATGAGCTGTCGGGCATCTGCGCGCCGAAGCTCTTGCCGCGGGTCGGCATTACGGAGGGCAATCGCGAGGTGCTGTCGCTGGGCATGACGATGCCACAACTAATCGATGCGGCGCGTTTCAGTCCGGCTCAGACGCTTTGGACCGGAGATGCTCCGGATGGCGAACGTTTGGATGAGTATGTTGCAAATGAGATGAATCACAAACCGCATCACGGCGAGACGCCGCTGGGCGTGGCCGCGGAGGTTGCGGCGAGTTCGGCGAAGGCGGTGACGGAGGCCGAAGCCGCTGCGCCGGGGATCAACGCGGGTGCGCGGCCGGAGTATGAGCGCATCGTGAATGATATGCGTGCGATTGCGGCGCTGATGGCGTACTACACCCACAAGACGCAGGCTGCGGCGCTGGTGATGCGGTTCGGATACGACCATGATCCGGCGGAGTTGCAGAAGGCGGAGCCGCTGCTGGCGGCGAGTGTCGAGGACTTTGCGCGGCTGACGGAGTTGACTGAGAAGGCTTATCGCAATGCGGCTGGGATGCAGACGTCGCAGCGGCAGATTCCGGTGCGGGGCGGGCCGGCGACGAATCACTGGCGTGATTTGCTGCCGGTGTATCGTGCGGAACTGGCGACATTTCAGAAGCGGCTTGCGACGCTGGGGTCGGCAAAGCCGGCTGAAGTTGCACCGACGCGGTTGTCGGAGGTGAAGTTCACGCTTGCACCTGGCGCGGGCGAAACGTTTGAGGTGCGGGCGGGGGAGAAGCTCTATAGCGACACATCTACCGAGATCACAAGCGTTGCACCGGAGATCGACGGGATGACCGGCATCCGTGTGTCCACCAAACAGGAGAAGCTGGTGGAGTTCACGCTGGAGAAGCCGGCGCAGATTCTTGTGGGGTTCTTCAAATCGTCGTCGAACAAAGCGATGAATGTTTCGCCGGCGACGGAGCAGTGGAATATTCTGCTGCCGAATGCGATCACGATGGTGAAGGGGCTGCCGGTGACGGTGTGGACGAAGCCGCTTCCGGCGGGGCGGAACGATCTCGACCTGGGCAAGGGCGCTTACGTGGTCGTCGGGTTTATTCCTGAGGATGCGAAGGTGACGCCGCATGTGAACTTTGCGACAACTGGGACGAATGGCGCGCCGCCGAATCTGGATTGGCTGTTCGAAGATTAGCAATGACCAATTGTGAGCCGCAGATTCCGCATCTAGAAGCGAGTCAGGTTCATCAGACCTTGTATGCCTCAACTCGATCAGTTAACGGATGCGCCTGCGGTCTCACGTTCGACTATCTTCAATTCCGAAGTGCTTGATAACCCGATCTGGAACGCGCTGAATACGGAACATAGCGCATTGGCTCTTGGTGGCGGGCTGGCCAGACGCTATCCCGCGGAGATTGGGCCTTTGAGTGGCCTGGTTGGGCAGACCGATGCGGCGTATGAGGAGTTGCGCGAGCAGGCAGGTCCGGAAGGAGTGGTGGCGCAGTTCCTAGAGTCGCCGTGGGAGCCGCGGCCGGGTTGGGAGCTGGTGCGCGATGGGTTGATGAGCCAGATGATCTGGTCGGGAGGAGCTCGACCCAACTCTTTCTTGCCGGCAAATGCCACGCTGCGCTTACTGGCTGCTGCGGACGCACCCGCGATGCTGGAGTTAGCCAAATTGACAGAGCCCGGACCGTTTGGGAGACGGACGCATGAGTTGGGCACCTTCTTCGGCATCTTCGAAGCAGACCGGTTGGTGGCGATGGCTGGTCAGAGGATTCATCTTCCCGGGTTCACGGAGGTCAGTGCCGTGTGCACGCATCCGGATGCGCGTGGGCGTGGCTATGCGCGCGCCGTGATGTTGGAGGTGATCGCCGAGATTGCGCGCCGGGGTGAGACGGCGTTTCTGCATGTGTTTGCCGCGAATGAGGCGGCGATCCGCGTTTACGAAGGGCTGGGTTTCGAGCGGCGGCGCGGCCTCTATTTGGCGGTGCTGAAGGCGGTTTGAGTCGTCAGCTGTGAGCTTTGAGGCACGAGCTGTGATCGGTCAGTGACTAGGGAGTTGATGCGGGCGTGGGTGGGTCGTGGCGGGCGAGTAGGCGGGTGGCTTCGGCTTCGGTGACGCGGAAGAAGCTGCCGTGTTTGGCGTATTCGGGGAAGTGCATCTTGTCGTTGACGCTGGTCCAGTGGATCCAGTCGGAGGTTTCGACGCCTTCGTAGCGGGCGCGCGGTGCGCGGTAGTGATCGTAATAGACGATCCACTTTCCGTCTGCCTGGATGACGGAGGGGCCTTCGGACCAACTCTCGGTGATGGGGCCGGAGAGCGGTCCCCACGGGCCTTCGACGGTTGGGCCGGATGCCCAGCGGACCTGGTAGCGGAGGGGGTCGGGGGTTTGATCTTTGAGGACGAAGGCGACGTCGTCCTTGCCGTCGAGCTGGCGGTGGAACATAGTGGCGTCGATAACGACGAAGCCTGGGTCGAAGAAGATTGCGGGTTGGGAGAAGGTCACGAAGTCCTTGGTGCGCGAGGCCCAGATGCGGTTGCCGTTCGTCGTGCCGTCGACAGCGGAGGACCAGATGAGCAGCCACTCGTTCGCTTTGTCGTCCCAGTAGGTTTCGGGTGCCCAGACATTGCGGACGCTGGGGAAGTCTTTCATGATGGGGACTTCGGTCTGGTGCGACCAGGTCATCAGGTCGGTGGAGGAGGCGGTGCCGAGAGCGCTTCCGCGCCAGGCCCAGGTCCATACCGCTCGGAAGCCGTCGTTGGTGGGGGTGCGGGTGATGTAGATGTCGCGCATGATTTCGCCGGGGGTGTCGGGTTTGAGCCAGGGCTGGCCGTCGTTGAGTGGGGTGAAGGTGTAGCCGTCGCGGCTGAGGGCGAAGTAGATGCCCTGGTTGCCGGGCTCTTTGAAGTAGGCGAAGATCCAGGCTGCGCCTGGAGTTGCTAGTTGCTGGTTGTTGGTTGTTGGTTGGGCACGGACTGGAAGGGTGAGGGAGGCGGCGAGGGCGATGGTCGTGATGAGTCGAGATGGCTTCATGGCGTCCTGAGGATTGGTCTGTGCAATCCCACCTCAGCGCAATAAGGCTGCGCTGAGATGGGGCACCCGAAGTGGTGGCTATTCGGCGTCGG
This sequence comes from Acidobacteriaceae bacterium, assembly GCA_036390355.1. Classification (GTDB taxonomy): domain Bacteria; phylum Acidobacteriota; class Terriglobia; order Terriglobales; family Acidobacteriaceae; genus Edaphobacter. The sequence goes on along the minus strand of DASWCA010000540.1, from coordinate 10,658 downwards.
GGGCGATGGACTTTTCGGGTTTGCGGGCGGGTGGGTCGGGGACGTCGGAGGAGAGCAGTGTTTTGCCGCGCCATTTGGAGGTTGCGATTCGCTTGCCGGTGGCGTCGAAGTTGTCCCAGGTCCAGGTGTTGTCGGTGGCATAGTGCTTCTCCCAGATGGGGGTGCCGTCTTCGCTGAGGTAGCGTTCGTCGCCGGTTTTGTGGCCGCCTTTGAAGGTGACAGTCCACATGGGTTTGCCGTCGGCGTAGGAGAACGTCTCGGGGCCGTCGAGGAGAACGCGGCCGTCGGCGGTGCGGCCAGCGCCCCAGGTGGCTGTGACTTTGTCGCTGTTGGGAGCGTGTTCGGCGAAGTGCTGCGCGGCTTGGGTCGAGTCGGAGGCTGCAATGTCGGCGCCGGCGTTCTTGTCGAGCACCCAGGCTTCGTTAAGTTCGATCTCGTAGTTGGGTTTGTTCTTCGAGGTCACGATATGGATGGCGCCGCTCGCGTCCTGGGTGGAGGTGGTGTAGCCCACGGTGAGTACGTCGGCGGGCAGGCGCTTGATGGTCCAGTGGACGCCGTCGTCGTCGGAGAGGGCTGCGTAGGCGCCATCCTTGTGGATGTGCTTCTCGTGTTTGGGATTGAAGTCGCCGGTGAAGAAGAGGCGGCCGCTGGTGAGGCGGATGATGCTGGGGCGTTCACCGGAGAGGAGTTCATCGAAGGGAGTCTCGGATTTCTTCCAGGTCTGACCGCCGTCATTGGAGCGCGCCATGGGCATGTGACCGTTGATCTCGGAGTTCTTGCCGCCGTAGCCGAGGAGGTCGCCGTTCTTGGCGAAGACGATGGTGGTGTGGCGGCCGGCAGTGCGGCCTCCGGTGTCGTACCAGGTCTTACCTTCGTCTTTGGTGGCCCAGACGGCACTGATGGAGCCGTTGCCGTCGTCGTCGCGGCCGGTGGAATCGGTGGGGATGTAGATGGTGCCATCTTTGCCGCGAACGATGCTGTTGATGGGTTGCGAGACGTAGCGGCCGATGGGCTTGGGGAAGTAGGGGAAGGCGACCTGTGACCAGTGCGCTCCATTATCGGTGGAGGTCATGTAGGCGAAGGGTGGGGCGCCGATGAGGCGTGCGAATCCGAAGAACATCCAGATCTTGCCGGGATGCGCCTTGTCGTTCCAGAAGACGGGAGCGGCGAGCCCGGCGTCGGCGAACATGGGGAAGACTTCGGGCGTGTCCCAGTCTTCGGAGCCGGCGCGACGGCGCATGATGAGGATGGTCTGGTCGGGGTCGTCCTCGTTGATGGGCGCGTTGTAGTATGCGGCGAGGTAGTCGCCGTTGGGAAGCTGCTGGATGGCGGAGTTGTGATAGTTGACGCCGAGACCGGGGGCGAGGCCGAGCTTCCAGCCGATGCCGGGCATGCTGTGTCCGTCGAGATTAGGGAAGAGTTCGTGGGTGTGATACCAGGGCTTGTTGGGGTCGGTGCCGGCGGTGAGCGCGGTGGGAGTGATGGGTTGCTGCTTCACGGCGCTCTCGAAGAAGAAGCTCTGCCCGGGGGTGGGCTTGGTTATGGGCGTGGGGGCTTGTACGACGCGGAAGCCGACGTTGCCTTCCTTCGACGCGTACGCGGGAGCCATGCTGGCGCGGTTGGCGGCGCGAGCGAAGTACGGTGCGGTTGCGGGAACGTCGAGGTCGGGTGTGGTCTTGGTGGCGGACCTGCGGAAGTCGAGGCCACCGCCGCGAACGGCTTTGGTGTAGCCGGCGATGGCGCCGACTGGATCGACTTGTTCGCCGGGCTGATACGGGGCGTACCAGTCGAGGGTCCACTCGGGACGGCCAACGCCCATGTTCTCGACGCCGAATGCGTTGGGCGTGTCGGATTTTGGCATCTCGTTCGAGTTGCCGAAGATGTTTTTGCCCCCGGCGCGGGCGGTGTATTCCCACTCGCCTTCGGTCGGTAGACGCCAGGGCTTGCCCGTTTTTTTCGTGAGCCAAGTGCAGTAGGCCATTGCCTGTTGCCAACTCACTCCGGCAGCATAGGCGGGCGTGGCTTCACCAGCGACGTACGTTGGATCGAAGAGGCGATACTCCGCCGGACTCACCTCGGTGACGCCGATCTTGAATGCCTGGGAGATGCGCACCGGATGTGCGGGCAATTCGTCGAAGTCGCCATGCTCGGGCCGTATCGACATCACGCCGAATCCTTTGGTGACGGAGTCTGGCAAGGGGGCGGTGTCGGCGCCCATGATGAAACTTCCGGCAGGAATTGTGACGACAGCCGGAACGCCGTCCTTCGATAGTGGAGGGGCTACGCCGGCCGTTGCAGATGGGCGTCCATCTTTTTGTGCGATTCCAATGCCCAGGACACAGAGCAGCATCAAGCTTGCCGCCACGACTTTGGTTTTCAAATGTGCAGCTACCGTCATTTCTTTTCTCCTTGCCCATGTGGCTCGTTCAGCGTGTAGTTCAGCGGGCCTAAATCCTTACGCGTTGCGGTTTGTTTGCCGTCCACCAAAAGCGTCAACCCTTTGCCTCTGCCGTAGCGCTTGCCGGTTGGGTCCCAAAGGACCGTCAGCAGATGTCCGTGGTATGGAAGCGCGTCGATGGCGAAGTAATTCCACTCGGCGGAGGGCAGAAGCGGCCGCAGCACGACGCGATCATCCGCGCGTGGCTGCAGACCGATAAGGCCGGTGATGAGTGGGTCGGCAAAGCCGGAGTGATTGTAGTAGTTGCCGCGGCCTACCTGTTTATTTTTCGCGATGAGCATATCCTTCGCGATCCACTCACCGGTGTCGGCGTCGAGGTCTTCATCGATCCAATCGATGACGTGTCCACTCTTCAGCGTCTGGTGCTGCGCGAGAACATAGCGTGAAAAGAGCTTGTAATAGTCGGCGTGCGTCATCACGAGCGGACCTGGATGGTTCTCATATGCGGCGAGGGCTTGGAGCGTCTGGGTCATTGCGAACGGCCACTCGGGGCCGTTCCATGTGCATTGGTCGGAGCTGACGAAACGGAAGCGCGGGCTGCGGCGCTCGGCGGTTGTCGCTCCATACTTGCCATCAAATCCCTGCGGATCGAAGAGTTGCTTCCACGCGACGGCATGCGATGGTGAGGGGATGTCGAACATCCAGGGGATGTAGCCGATCTGCTCTCGAACGCCTGCAAATTGCATCTTCGTGCCGGGGTCGACGAACTTCTTTTGTTTGCGGATTCCGGAGTCGGCGGCGGGTGACATGACCTCGTAAAATTGCTCTTTTGGATTCCACAGACGAGTCTCAATGAGGGTGTGCAGCTTGTCGGCCTTGCGATTGAACTCATCTGCTAAGGGCTTATCTCCTGAGGCCGTAGCAATCTCCGCGATCGCGCGCGCGTCGCCGTACATATAGCTGTTCAGCGTCGGCCGGTATCCATCGCCACTGATGCTCTTCTCCATTGCATCGCGCGTGTCGATGGACCAGAAGAGGTCATTCGAATCCTGCTGGGTATCTTCCCAGGCCTTGTAGTTTGCTTTCAGTGACGGCAGCAGAGACGCGCCGAGCGCGCGATCCCCGTTTGCGAACGCGAGGTCGCGGACGGTTGCCGCCATAGCGTCGCTGTATTTGTGACTGTCGATGCCGGGGGAAAACCAGTAACGCGCGTCGTCCTCCGCGATCGCGGGTTCGCGCAGCCAGCGAGCTTCGGCAATGTGAAACGGCGCCGCATCGGGAAGAGCTCCATAGCTTCCGTCTGTAAATTCAGGCTTGGGCAGCCACTCGGTGATGACGTATCCGTGCGGAGTCTTCACCAGGTGCTTCTTCCATGCATACCAGCGGAAGTAATACATCTCTTCGAAATGCTTGTCGGAGGAGTCGAAGAATGGGATTTCCCGCTGCATCCACGTCCAGGAGTCCTCGCCGCCCTCGCCTTCGTAGAGCTTTCCGATGGCCTCGCGTTCCTGTTCACGAAAGAGGTCGACATAGTGGCGATAGTCGGCGGGCTTCAGGACTGCGGCTCCCGGTCCGGTATTTGGCTCCGAGGCTGACTGGGAATGTAAAGATAGCGCGAAAAACATAGGAACAAACGCCAACGGAGCAATCATTGTTCGGACCCATGCGCGTACGTCAGTCATTGTGTTTCTTTCTCCGCCGGCTTGCACTACGCCTTCAGGGTTGAGACAGCGGCGATCACGCTCTCGACCGAGCCACTTCCGTTGGAATTGGAAGATTCGACGCTCCGTGCCTTCGGAGGAAGAAGAGCTCGTGCCTCGTCGAGTGCCAGCGATGCGCCCCTCTTGAGGCAAGCGATATCGTTGGTACAGAACAGAAGATCGATCTGCTGGTCGAGCCAGAATTTGAAGTCCGAGGGACCACATGCCGAGGCGATGCACTTGTTGTTGGTGCGGGCCGCGCGGACGACACGTGCAGCCGCTTCGCGGACGGCCGGATGCAAGGTCTGGCCGGGATAGCCGAGACTTGCTGCGAGGTCCGCTGGGCCAATAAAGAGATCAACCCCGGCCACAGCCGCCAAAGTATCCAGGTTCTTCATCGCCTCTGTGGTTTCAACCTGGGCCATCAGGCAAAGCTCGCGGTTGAGGCTCTGCTGGGTTTCGTTGACCGAGTTCAATACGCCATAACGGACAGCGCGCGAGACGCTGAAATATCCACGGCCTCCCGCGGGAGCAAAGCGTGCGTATTCGAGCATCTCTTTCATCTGACCCGGGGTGTTGACCATGGGGACGTCGATGATGTCGGGTCCGCATTCCGCAGCCTTGAGCACGTTTTCGCGCCGTGAATCCGGGATGCGGATCATGGTGAGCATGCCGGACCCGGACGCCATGCGGCAGAGGTCCGCAGCTTCGGCGAAGGTGATCGAGGCATGCTCCATCTCGATCCAGATAGCCTGATAGCCGAGGTGTGCGGCTACCTCAAGAAAGACAGGATCATAGAAGTAGAGTGCAGCTCCCAGAAGGGTCCTGCCGCCGTTTTGCTCAACAGCTTTGCGTAATCGATTCATTTTTGTCTCCTACAATTTCCTTTTGTTCTGACTTGCGTTTCATGGCCAGCCAATCCCACAACGTGGGGCCGGGCACTCCATCTGACGGCACCACAAGACTTGCAATACATCCGACGATAAACATGAGGGAGTTACCCACGGCACCGATGGTGAGTTCATGCCACGGGTAGTTCCAGCGGTGGAGGTTCCAGGTGTGGCCGCCATTCATGGTCAGCGTCGCCCAGGTGGTGAATGCGAGGCTGACGGCGATGCCAATCAGTGCGACTGTGCGGCCTGCCCGTGGAACGAGGAACGCGAGAAGGAATAGGCCAGCAAGGCCTCCCGCAACAATCGAGGTCGCCAGATAGTAGAGCGACAATGCGGAACCCTGAGTGGTCGAAAGGCGGAGTGCGCCGGCGATGGCAAGCGCTCCGCAGACGGCTACGGAAGACTTGCCAATGCGGAGCCGTTGCGCGTCGCTGCTGCGTGGCGCCATGCGGCTGTAGAAGTCTTCGACGACGATCGCGCCAAGACAGTTGAGGTCCGATGCGAGCATGGACATCGCGGCTCCGAAGAGCGCCGCGAGAAAGAGGCCGGCGACTCCCAACGGCATCTGAGTAACCATGAAGTGAGGAAAAACCTGATCGGGTTTCGTGATCGTAGCGGGCAGATGCTCGCCCGTGATGCGGTAGAACGCCCAGAGAAGGCTTCCGATGAACATGAACGCCGTCCATACGGGAAGGCAGAGAGCCGCGCCCATGCCGATGCCCCTGAGGGCGGAGCGATCCGTGGTCGCGGCAAGATAGCGCTGCACAACCGTCTGGTCCGCCGTGTACTTCTGCAGATAGAAGAACAGGCCGTATATCGCCATGGTCCAGAAGGTCTGGGCGTGCAGATTGAAGCTCAAACCACCCAAGCTTGTCTTATGGTTGAGCGCGATGAGGTGGAGCACTTCACCAGTGTGGACATGGGGCGAGAAGAGCAGCAGCCCGATCGTCACGATCACACCGCTCCAGAGGACGAAACCCTGAATAACGTCTGTCCAGATGACGGCTTCAAGGCCGCCGATGAGGGTGTAGAAGATGGTGATGAAACCAAGGATCACGATAACTCGCGTGACGCTCCAGCCGGTGATGCCGCCGACCGAGAGTGCGAGCAGGTAGAAGACAAAGCTCATCTTTGAAAAATGGCCGATGGCGAAAGTGAAGGACGAGTACATTCGGACCGCTGTGCCGAAGCGTTTGCCAAAGTATTCGTAGGCGCTCATGGCAACGACGTGGCGAAAGAATGGCACGACCACTGTGCCTATTCCCGCGATAACGACGACGAACATGATTCCCGGGACAAGGAGCGACCAGTTGCCTGCGTAGGCTGCGCCGGGATAGGCGATGAAGGTAACGCTGGTAATGATAGTCGCCAGCAGTGACATGCCGATGGCCCAACCGGGGATCGAGCGTTCAGCAAGGAAGTATTCGTTGGTGGAGTTCTGACGGCGCGACACGCGGACACCTACACCGACGAGGACCGCCATGTAGATGACGACGACAATGACGTCGAGCGCGTGCATCTTAGCGGACCTCCCGCGTGCCCGAGTGAGTAACTTCAGATGGCTGGATGCTGCGTGTCTGATTCAATCTGCCGGTGGCCATCTTTGCGGCCATTCGCATGGCGGCCTGCATATTGCGGCTGCTGGCGCGGTCCTGGCCGGCGATGTCGAATGCGGTGCCGTGATCGACTGATGTGCGGATGATGGGAATGCCGAGAGAGATGTTGACCGTCCCATCAAAGTCGATGAGCTTCATCGGGATGTGTCCCTGGTCGTGATACATCGCGACGATTAGGTCGAACTCGTTGCGGATTCCGCGAATAAAGATTGCGTCGGGTGGGTGCGGGCCGGTGCAATCGTATCCAAGTCGTCGGGCCTCTTCGACGGCGGGGGCGATGATTTCGGAATCCTGACGGCCGAAGAGATTGTGCTCGCCTGCATGCGGGTTCAGTCCGCAGACACCGATTCTTGGAGCGCGGCCGAGCATGAGTTGCATCGCTTCGGCGCCCAGCTCGATGGTTCGCACGATGCGCTTCTGGTCGAGTTTGCACGCCTGCTCGAGCGCGATGTGGGTGGAGACGTGTACGGTGGCGAGCTTCTCGCCTGCGAGCAACATGCGCGATTCTGTAGCGCCGCATATCTCTGCGATGTATTCCGTGTGTCCGGAGAAGACTCGCCCGGACATTGCGACGGCTTCCTTGTTGAGTGGCGCGGTCACCATGGCGTCGGCCTCGCCGGAGAGACACATTTCTGTGGCTCGGCGCACGTAGTCGATGGCGGCCAGGCCGTACTCGGCAGAGAGTTGGCCGAATTGAATGGGCCGCGCGGGGTTGAGCATACCGGGGTCTACGACGCGTACGCGCGGGTCCAACTCCTCGCGATAGCCGCGTGTGACCGCGGCAAGCGCGGCGTGGTCGCCAATGACGATCCACTCCGCGATTTTGAGCAATTCGCAATCGGCCAGAGCTTTCAATACGATCTCGGCGCCCACGCCAGCGGGATCGCCAATGGTCACCGCAATTCTAGGCAGGCTCATAGGCCCTCCGATCGCAAAATTCACAGGCTTCGACGAGGGCATCTCGACTGCCGAATCCGCCGGACTTAGTGACAACTACGCAGCCGTCGGCCGCGCCTCCCTCGACGAATCCCCATGGAATGCCCGGGGCAATCTCTCCGGCGAGCACGATGCTGGATGCGTCCAGCGATCGGAGCACAAAGTACGCTGTGTCTCCACCGGTGAGGATGAGCGCGGCAACCGGCTCTTCGTCGAACGCGGCGTGGATCTCGCGCTTCGAGGGGGATTCTTGATCGATGAGGGAGATAGTAAGAGCGAGGCTTGCGGAGTGTTCGCGCAGATAGGAGAGTTGAAGGCTGGTAACGGGATGGGGTGTGCCGGAGAACAAGAGGATTCGTCCCTCGCGTTGTATCGCTGGATGACCCGTGTCGGATCGCTGCGCAGGAAGCGCCTTCGCGAGCGCGCGAGCCAATCCGGCTGATCCGGCCCAGAGAATTCGTTGCCGCAACTGACTTCCCGCGTCGGCGAGTCTTTCGAGGTCTTCCTGAGTATCCGCGTCGCAGAGGAGTATCCGAACGCCATTCGCGATGGCACGATCGAGCCCGAGCTGCAGATTTGCGCCGGGGCTCGCGTGCAGGACGTCGATCTGAGCTGGGTCGACGGCAGGGAACTGATCGCGAAGGGAGATCCTTGTATCCTGCCCGCTGCAATCGCGAACACTGAGGATGCCTGAGTGTACGGTTCGCTCGGCTTGCGGGAACGCGGGCGTAACCAGGGCAAGCGCGGCTCCCGAAGCTTCGAGGGCTGCCACGGTCTCCGCGCCGAAGTGACCTCGGGCGGCTGAATCGATTTTTTTAAAGATCAGGGACTGATGCTGCGCGAACGTAAGGGCTGTCGTGTAGTCCGCGACGCGCGCACTCGCCTGCTGCTCCGTCAGGTTGCGCGTTTCGGTTGTGAAGGCGACGACGTCCGCTCTGCCAACAGCTTTGGCGTTGCCTTTGATGTCAGTATCGAAGCTGGTTGGGTCGAGGACCACGCGAACGCTCCGGCCTGAGGCGAGGAACGCGACACCGCTATCACACGCGCCGGTCAGATCATCGGCGACGATGACAATCCTGTCGGGCGTTACCCGATCCGTGCCGGGCCGTACTTGTGGTGCCAATCGACTCTGCAATGAAGGCGTCATTTAGTGCTTGCTCTCTCCCTCGATACTGAAGGCGTAGGTTCCTGCTTTGCGGAGCGTCACGATGGAGCGGGCTCCGGCTTCGGAGGGCGAGGTTGATACCTTGTGGCCGTTCTCGAAAATTTGCCCGCGTCCAGATGGAAAGGGAAGGCTGACGGACGCATTCGTGCCCGGCGGCAGTTCCACCTGGACGAGCCCAGGCTCGATGCTAACCCGGAGAACTCCACGCGGCGTCGGCTCGGCACCACGAGCCCATTGCAGTCCCGCGAGATCGGGTCGGATCGTAACCTGACGAAACCCTGCGGCGGCGGGTTCAATGCCGAGGATCTGCTGCATGAGCCACGCCGTCGGTCCGCTGGCCCAGCCGTGTGCGAGGCTGACGTAATATCCCGTCTTGCCGTCTGCCTCCAGGTGGGCATGGAAGTCCTGCTTCGGCCAACGCGGATCGAAGGCCTCCCAGAAACTGGTTGCACCCTCGTCGAGCATGCCACCCCAGTATTTGCGCATCCACTCGAGAGCTTCGGGACGGTGGTCGAGTCTCGCCATCGCGCTGAGCACATAGAACCCGTAGTAGGGAGTTATGACGGTGTCGGGGGCTTCGGGCGTCACTACATGCGAGAGCACCTGCGTCCAGATTGCGTGCTGTTCGTCGGGAGTCGCTTCTCCGGAGAACACGGCCATGGCATTGGTTTGCCAGCGATCGCCGAATGTATCTGTAGCGTGATTGACAAGACTGTTCTGAGCGGCGAGTTGCAGGCGATCTGCCTTGGCACGGTAGGCTGCGGCGTTCCTGGTGTCGCCGGATTCGGCCAAGAGGTACGCGGCCTCGCGATAGGCAAGATAGAACTCGAAGTGGGTGGCAGCACGTGATTCGGGGGTATCCGCGCTGAACCCTTCGGACCAGTCCACAAATATCTTGTGTTTTTCCGGATTAGTGAAGAGCCCATTCGAATCGAGTTCGCCGTCCATCACATGGAGCAACTCGAGCAGTTGCGGATGCATGCTCTTCAGGTAGGTGAGATCGCCGGCGTGCCGGTAGAAGTCCGCCTGGCCGGTGATCCAGAGGGCCGAGTAACCGGCGATGGTGTTGACGTCGCGTTGCACGGGCGAGTCGCCAATCACAGCGGACATCGTTGACTCCATCAGGCTGCGATCTGCGAAGACGCTGCTGATCACGCGACCGGTTACGTCAAGGTCGCCCATCCACCTGCCGCGGTCGCGCTTCACTCCGTCCCAGATGCCCTCCTGCATGCAGAGGTGTGCGGTGTATGCGCCTGTCTCCCAGATACGGTTGAGCAGCGGATCGGAGGATTCGAACGAGCCCCAATATTGGACCGGATAGGCGATGCCCTGTGCATCGATCCTGCTCCATGTGGTGTGCTCAGCGCCGGGGAAGAAGATACGGACGTAACGGAAGGCGCTCTTCGGCCCAAAGGCTTCGCCGTGCGCGGGTACCGTGACCTGGCGGACACCGAGGTAGGGATGGGCGAGTGCTTCTTCGGCGGATTCACCGTAGCTGACGCCGACCGTGACCGTCCGGTCGGAGGAAGAGACGAGATGAATGCGGCCCGCGATCTCTTTCCCGAAGTCGAGCGTCAGGGCGGAGGGCTTCCCGAAGTCATCGGGGGCGAATGTAAAGGTTCCCTTGGCGGCGTGCTGCTGGCCGCCCTCTCCGGTTACGTCCTTGAGCGAAATCGGGGCGATCTGAATTGTCCGCATTGCGGAACTGATCCCGGAGTATCCGGGCCAGGCGTACAGACCCGCGTCGGCGTTCCACTGGAGAAAATCAGCCGTGCTGCCCAGAGCCCCGAGCGTCTGAACCGTGGGCCAGACAGAGTCGTCGAAGGAGGCGGAATACCAGTTTGGCGGGGCGTCGAGGGCGCTTCGCCAAGAGTCGTCGGAGACGAGGAGGGGAGGAGCGTCGACTGCGATCCCCGCCGGAACAATCTTTACCGCCAGTACCTCTCCATA
>DASWCA010000539.1:0-2928 GCA_036390355.1 Acidobacteriaceae bacterium | reverse complement strand
CTCGAAGGCGTCGTACAGCGAACAGGATGCGTTTCCTATCCAGCTTCGGCTGGCGCTCAAAGGGGAAGGTTTCCATACGATTGCGGACTCCGTCGGCAGGCTGCATGTACTCGGCCACGCATTGGCCGCGTTGATAGAGTTTCAGACGGTCCCCATATTCGAACACGTTCACGTCCTCGCGGCTCGTGCCCGGCACCCAGTAATAGTTGCCGTCGAAGGCGGCGTAGCCATACTGATCGGTGTCTCGCTCATGAACCAGGTAAGGGGCGGGAAGATGCGCCGGCAGCTTCACCAGGAATTGACGCTCGTGGTCGAACGCTTGCGCCGGAATTAACCGGCTTTTGGCGACCGGCCGCTGTTCCATGCGCACGGTGGCCCATTGGAAAGCCTGCTGGTTCAGATCTTCCAGACTCTGGAAGCGCCGTCCCGGAAGAAAGTTCGTCTCCACCGTCCAAAAGCTGCGTTCCTCGCCGGCTTTGCGATTGGGATGATTTTTCTCATGACACACGAAGCGAAATCCATACTGTCGGGCGAAGGCCTCCATCTCCGGCACCATCACCGCATCCCGGCCCGTTCCGCGCAACCGCGCCAGATTCGTGTTGTCGATAATGCAAACCGGCGCCGCATGTTGCCAGAACATCAGAGCCTCATGCAAGAAACACTTCATCCGGAAGCGTTGGAACGTCCGATAGAAGCGCAAGTACCGTCTTTTGGAGTAACGCAGGTACAGCAGGCTGGCGACCAGCATGGCGCGGGTATCGCCCAGCAGAATCGGATAGCGCGTCGTGTCGTGTTGCATCTCTCCGCCTGGTTCGTCCGGCACACGGTCGCAGCGCGGCTCCGGGCTGCGACTCAGGCCCAGTTCGCGCAGCAGGCGCGTCAAGGTGGAGTACTGAATCTGGAGGCCTTCGTCTTCCACCAGCTTTTCGTGCACCCGCTGCGCGTAGCCGTCACATTCCTGGTAGAGTCGCTTCAGCAGATCCGGATCCACCTGGATCTTGTCCTTGCGCGTGTGCAGGAGCATCTCGCCCTTTTGTTCGATGATCGTTTGCACCGTGTTGGGGCTGAGCCGGAGTTGACGCGCGATCTGGTTGCGGCCCATCCCCTCCTGATGGAGGAGAAATACCGCTTGGCGTTTGTCCGCTTCGATCATGCAGTTTCCTCATTACCTCGAAAAAACCTCGCGCCTGACTCAAGATCCCGGCCGTCAGCAGATGCGCCTGCGCGAAGAACGCCGGCGTCTTCAAGCGCCGATCTTGGCTTTTCCCCATCACCCGCTGGTGGTACTTCTGCGTGATCTCCAGATCCTTGAGCAGCACGCGTTCGAACTCGTTGGAGCCATCCGGGTCCTCGGGCACTTGCCGGAACCAGTCCAAAGCCAGGGCCACGTGTCCTTGCCGGATCGCCTCGCGAAACGAAGCCGGTCCTCGAAAATATCCATGCGCCAGTTGTTCGATTTCCCGCACGCTGAGCTTCTTGCCGGCCAGCGCCACCACGAAGTCTTCGATGTCCTGTTTGCTGACACCATTCATGCGCATGAACTGTCGCAAGGTGTACATGTAGGGGTAAACTGGAAACCCGCCGCTGAAGAGCTTCTCCCTCACCACCTCGCTCATCTCCCCCATCAGACCCAGCCGCATGCTCACCCAGGATTTGCTGCGCGACAACCGGCCGGCGATGTCGGCGACGGTCATGGCATTGCGCTTGCGCAATTCCTCGATGAAGCGCGCCTGTTCCAGAATCGTCAGCGAGCGGTCGTTGGAGACGCGCAGCAGCGTGACGATCGCGGCCGCTTCGTCTTCTCCCAGCGACGCGTAGGGGGCCATCCGAATGCGCAACTTCGCGGCGCATCGATAGCGCTTGAACCCGTTCAGCAAAATGCTGCCGCCAGCCGTATCCACGCCCTCCAAAGCTTCCTCGATGCCGCGCTCGGCGATCGCCGCCAGCAGGCGCGCCTCCACCGCCGGATTCCTCATCCGATAGCCTTCGTACCGCAGATCCAATCCCGCCAGTTCCACGCTGCGCGTCATTTCCGCCCTACGGACCGTGTTTCTGCAACTGGGCCACAAGATAGTCCATCCGGCGGCGGCGCGCCATGCTGTGTTGTCTCATCGCTCGCGCCAACCTCCGGTGCATCTCCGCTGCGCTCACACGCCGGTTCTCGATCAGACTCGCCACCATCGCCACATAGCGCACCATGCCGGCATGGAATTCCAGGGCTCCGGCTTCCGGCGGAGCCGGGGCGAGTCCTCCACCACTCCGAACTCGCCTGCCGTTTTGCATCTTCTTTTTCGCTTTGCCTTCCAGGGTCGTGTAGTAGGCGACGCTGCGTTCGGTCGAGCGTCGCTTGCGATGCGCCTGGCGGCAGCCAAAGGGACAGCCCAAGTCGCTCCGCCCGGCGTTCCGGGGGTGGGTCAAGAAGAAGATCCGGCAATGCCGGCAACGCCGCAGACAGCGCCGCAGGTGGGTCTGGCTTCGCAGCAGAGACCGCAACACGAAGTAATACTGCAGCACCAAGGCGCGCACTTCGCCCTGGCGATACCAATCCGGACGGAACTGGAAATAGCGCTGGATTTGGATTACAACAAACCCAGAGTCTCGCTTATAATACGGGTGTTTGTCACATCCTTGTCCTACCCAATCGACACTCCGGTGTCGAGGGGGTAGTGACAAGGAGACTCACCGCTGTCTGCTCTCGTTGATGTGGGCTCCCGCCATCCAGGCCAGCCCTTTCGGGAAAAGACATCTCGATCCGCACGGAAACCGCTCTCGTGCCGGTGGTGTTGGATCAATTTACCTGAGCAGAATCCATCAATTTAGCTGAGCGCTATAGCGTTCGTCCCCAAGTGGACTTGGGCTTCGAAATTGACGGTCGCACATATCGGTTGCAGAAGACGTTTGCCGGTAGTTCCGGCAAGGCGGAATTGA
>DASWCA010000538.1:0-7428 GCA_036390355.1 Acidobacteriaceae bacterium | reverse complement strand
AGTTCATCGAAGATGGACCAGATGACACGGCGCAGCCACTTGGAGCCGAGTTTGGCGCCCCATGAGGTGGTGCCGCCGAGCGACTCATAGACGGGGACGATGCGGCCCATCTCCAGCATGGCGAACTCCGCATCGGGACCGGTGACGCCGGGCTCGGGAAGAATTTCGAACTGCGGCTGAATCATCTTGAAGCGGCCGGCAGCGGCGCCCAGCGTGCCCGCAGCCGCGGCGGCCATGGCGGAGCGCGACGGCTCCAGCTTGCCGTAGACGGCGACTATCTGCCCGGGCTTGAATTTGTCCTTAAGATACGTTCCGTGGAACCAGATGCATTTGACGGTGCCGAGCCCCTGGCCCAGCGTCATCTCGAACATTGGTCCGCCGCGCGTGCGCAGCAACACGCTGCCGCGCACCTCGCCGATGATGGAGGCCATGGTGCCGGGGGTGAGCGAGGCGATGGGCTGCGGGTTCAGGCGATCTTCGTAGCGGAAGGGCAGGTGGTAGAGGAGATCTTCGACGGTCTCGACGCCGCGGGTGGCGAGGGCTGTGGCGATGCGCTCGCCGATTCGTTTTACGTATTTGACCGGAGTGGAGAGTTCGAGCACAGAGATGATGCTACCAAGAGGGCCGAAGTCATTTCTTTGAGAGCCAGCGCAGGTATTCGGGCAGGGATTGAAGCTGGTCCACATGATCGGGCGCAGAGTTGCCGGCAAAGCCGACGACGAGCAAGCCGCCCGCCTTTGTCTCACTCAGCATCTGCGTGCCCATCGGCCCCCAGCGAACGACGGGATGAGGCGTCAACCCCCACTGGCGCAGGAGATAGTCCGCAGTCTCCGTGGTGCTGGCGTAGGTTCCCGGAAAAATCTCCGAATGCGTGATGATCAGGTGCTTCTTTCCGGCGATGGCGTCGGTGCCGAAGCGAAGCCATGATTGAAGATTACTGGGCTCGAGCTGCGGTTCAGCCGCAGCGGGTGCGCCATTGAGGTAGCCGGCATGGACTCCGTCGATGCAGAGCACGCGGCTGACGCGGTCGTAGGATGCCGGGTCGCGGAGGATCTGGCGCAGAGCGCCGCAGCCGGCGCTCCAGCCCGCGAATTCGATCTCGCTGAAGGTGACGCCGGCGGCGGCCTGAGCTTCTGCTAGCAATTTCGGGAAGGTGGCAGGATCCACGAACAGTTTTTCGTAGGTGCTCGAGCCTGCGCCGGCCTGGACCGTGATGACAGCCATCTTTCGCTGCTGGGCAACCGCCAGTTCAGGCAGCCAGTCCCCGCCATGGAAGAACAACAGCAGATTGACATGGCGCTTTCCCTTCAATTTTTCGGGGACGAACAGGGTGCCGAGGGTGAGCTTTTGGCGCAAGCCCGGCGGAGTTGTCTGTGTGAGCCGGGGATGCTTTCGGGTGTGCTCCACCATGGGGGATGGATTCTGCGCCTGTTGAGCATTCACGTGTGCGGCACACAACAGGATGAGAAGGCATGCAACGACGCCGCGGGTGGCGAAGGCGGAGGCGATGCGCTCGCTGATGTGCTTTAAGTACTTGATGGGAGTGGTGAGTTCGAGCACAGGTTTGATGCTACCAATGTGGGCGGTTGCGCAAGAATCATCGGCAGTCTTCATCATGCAAATCCAAACGGCCTGTGAGGTGCGAGCTGGCTAGCTTGCTGGATGAGGTATGCTTCTCGCGTGAAAACTATCCTTCTCGCGATCATCGCAGCGCTTGGGTGTTTCTCCTGTACAGCTCAACACCCGCAGGACTGGGGCAAGCTTCTCGAGGCCAAGAAATATGAGCAGGCCGAAGCCCTATGCATCGGCTGGACTCATTCCACATCGACGGACAAGCGCGTCGAAGCGGAGAAGTGTTTGGCGAATGTCGAGCTTTGCAAGGGACAGTCGCTAAGCCTGATGGGCAACGACGCTGGCGGAGGCACGCTGGGCGAGGTGTACAAGCCGGAAGCCGTGGACAAGGCGCTGGCTCACCTGAACAGCGGCATCGAGTTAGCCCCGCAGGATCTGTCGATTCATCAGGGTCGGCTTCACGTGCTCGAAGTTGCCGGCAGATTCGACGATATGGCCAAGGCTCTCGATGAGAGCGTGAGTATTTACAAGGGTCCTGATGCCCTCCAGAGTTGGATGGCGTACGACTTTGAACTGGGAGACGCCGGTCAGGCAAAGGCGGGTCTGCAGATCGCAGAAGTTCTCAACCGTCACTACCCAAACAACCACGAAATCATCGGCAATATGGGCGCGTTTCACGACATGTTGAAGCAATGGGACCAGGGCCTTCCGTATCTAAAGCAAGCCGTGGCGCTCGCACCGGATGACCCGCTCGACAGCTGGAATCTTGGCTGGGCTTATGCTCACCTGAACCAGGATGAAGATGCGGATAAATGGATGAGTAGGGCGATTCAACTTGATCCGGCGGAGAAACAAGCGCCCGGCTGCAAATGCCTGTATGCCGAATTCGTCGAAACTCATTTGAAAGACCAACCCAGGGCGTGCGAATTGCAAAAGGCGAGCTGCGAAGAGGATCGCCAAACGGCATGCGCCAAGCCTCGGAATTCGACGAAGTAGTTCCTTCGCGAGGTTGCGACCTTATCGCGATGCGGCTGGCTTTATTGCTGTAAGGCCGCTATCTTGGTTTCCGCGTGAAGTGAACGGGAGTGGGGCTCGGTGAAGCGATTGCCAGCGCACGACCATAGAGTTTGAGGAGAGCGCATGGCAATTCGTTTGCATTTCTGGGGGGCGGACCAGACTGTCACCGGGTCGTCTCATCATTTGGAGTGTGCGGGGCAGAACATCCTGCTGGACTGCGGCACGTATCAGGGGCGGCGGCAGGAGGCGGCGGAGATCAACTCGCATCTTGCGCTGACGCCAGAACAGCTTGCCGCGAGCGGGCTGAACGCGGTGGTGTTGTCGCATGCGCACATCGACCACAGCGGCGATCTGCCGCTGCTGGCCAAGCAGGGATATCGCGGGCCGATCTACACGACGCCGTCGACCATCGATCTGTGTGTTCCCATGCTGAAGGACAGCGCGCACATCCAGGAAGGCGACGCGGACTTCATGAACAAGCGCCGCCAGCGGAGAAGCGCTGTGGGCGTGCGTCCGGGGCCGGCTCCGGTGCAGCCTTTGTACAGCCAGGAAGACGCCGAGCAGGTCAATCAGCTCTTCAGGCCGGTGAAGATGCACGAGCCGCAACTGCTGGCGGGCTCGACCAAAGATGCCGGCTTCACCATGACCTCCTGGAACGCCGGCCACATGCTGGGGTCGACCTGCGTGCTGATGGAGGCAGTCGAGAAGGGGCAGAAGGTTCGGCTGTTGTTCTCAGGCGACGTGGGGAGAAAGAATCTGCCGATCATCCAGGATCCCGATCCGGCTCCGGCGGCTGACTACCTGATTATGGAGAGCACGTATGGCGATCGCCTACATGCTCCAATTGCCGGCGTAAAAGAGAAGGTCGCGGCCCTGGTGAAGACCGTGCTTGGGCGCGGCGGACACATCATCGTTCCTGCGTTCGCGGTGGAGCGCACGCAACAGTTGGTGATCATGCTCCACGAGATGATCGAGGCGAAAGAGATTCCGGAGTTCCCGATCTTTGTCGACAGCCCACTTGCGTCGGCCGTGACGGATGTCTTCAAGAAGCACACCGAAGACTGGGACGCGGGGGCGTGCGCCTTCTACACCAAGGGCATTGACGCGTTTGGCTGGAACCGCCTGCGCTACACGAAGACGGTGGAAGAGAGCAAGGCGCTGAACGATCTGCACATGCCGTACATGGTCATCTCGGCATCGGGAATGTGCGAGGCCGGACGCATTCTGCATCACCTGAAGAACGGCATTGAGGACCCGCGCAACCTGATCCTGATCACCGGCTACCAGGCGCCCAATACGCTAGGCAGCAAACTGGTCGCCAAACTGCCGGAGGTCAATATCTTTGGCGAACCGATGCGTGTGCGCGCTGAGATCGAATCGATCGATGCGCTCAGCGGCCATGCCGATCAGCAGGAGTTGCTGGACTGGATGGCGCCCGTCGCGCCGACCGTGAAGAAGGTCTTCCTGGTTCACGGCGAGCCGGAGGCGATGCAGGTGCTGAAGGGGAAGATCGAGGAGCGGTACAAGCTCGAAGTGATCTGTCCGAAGCGCGGCGACCGGTTCGAGGTGAGCTAACGCGGAGGGACTATTGATCGAGAACAAGAACGGACGAAATGCGGGGGTTCTTCGCTTCGCTCAGAATGACAAACGGAAATGTGCTCAGAATGACAAACGGAAATGGCTCAGAATGACAAGCGGGGAAAGGGTATGCTTTCCCTGTGACTTCTGAGGTTATGGGGGAACGATGAATATTGCAGCGAAGGTGACGGACCTGATCGGCGGCACTCCGCTGGTCCAACTGAACCGGGTGACGGAGGGATGCGGCGCGCGCGTGGTGGCCAAGCTGGAGAGTGCGAACCCGGTGGCCAGCGTGAAAGACCGCATCGGATTCGCGATGATCGAAGCGGCCGAACGCGAAGGCAAGATCAAGCCGGGCGTGACCGTGCTGATTGAGCCGACCAGCGGCAACACCGGCATTGGGCTGGCGTTCGTGGCGGCGGTCAAAGGCTACGACATCATCCTCACCATGCCGGAGACGATGAGCGTGGAGCGCCGCATTCTGCTGCTGGCCTTCGGGGCGAAGATCGTGCTGACGCCGGGGCCGAGCGGCATGAAGGGCTCCATCGCCAAGGCAGAAGAGCTGGTGCGCGATACACCGAATGCCTACATGCTGCAGCAGTTCAACAATCCTGCGAACCCACAGATCCACTTCGACACGACCGGCCCCGAGATATGGAACGACACGGACGGCACTGCGGACATTCTGGTGTCGGGCGTGGGCACCGGCGGCACGCTGACCGGTGTGAGCGAGTACATGAAGGCGAAGAAGCCGGGCTTCTGGACCGTTGCGGTGGAACCGGCGGATAGCGCGGTGCTCTCCGGCTGCGCGCCCGGAGCGCACAAGATTCAGGGGATCGGCGCGGGCTTTGTGCCCAAGGTCCTGAAGACTGAACTGATCGACGAGATCATCCAGGTCACCAACGAAGAGGCCCTTGCGATGGCGCGGCGCCTGCCGAAGGAGGAGGGTTTGCTGGTCGGCATCTCCTCCGGTGCGGCGGTGCATGCGGCGTTGCAGATCGCGCGCGAACCGAGGCACGCGGGCAAGCTGATCGTGGTCATCATCCCCAGCTTCGGCGAGCGGTATCTTTCCACTCTGCTGTTCGACGAGTTACGACAGCAGGCGCTCAACACGCCGACATCGCCCATTCCTTCATGAACCTGATCGAGTCGATTCGCGAGGATGTCCGGTGCGTGTTCGAGCGCGATCCGGCCGCGACGTCGCGCGCGATGGTGCTGCTCTGCTACCCCGGGCTGCACGCGCTGTGGGCCCATCACATTCAGCACTGGCTCTGGTGTAACAACCTGAAGTTGCCTGCGCGTCTGTTATCGCAGATCACGCGATTCTGGACGGGAGTGGAGATTCATCCCGGGGCGCGGATCGGGCGGCGCGTCTTCATCGATCACGGAATGGGAGTCGTGGTCGGCGAGACCGCGATCATTGGCGACGACGTCACGCTGTATCAGGGCGTGACGCTGGGCGGCACCGGCAAGGAAGAGGGCAAGCGGCACCCCACGCTGCGCAACGGTGTCTTCGTCGGCAACAACGCCAACATTCTGGGCAACATTACCATCGGCGAGAATTCGCGCGTGGGCGCCGGGTCGGTGGTGGTGCGCGATGTGCCTCCGGATTCGACGGTGGTCGGCGTGCCCGCGCACATCGTGTACCAGAACGGCAAACGCGTGCTGATCACCGATCCGCACGATGTGAACGATCCACTGTCCGATGTAATCATTGCGCTGGCGGACGAAGTGAAGCGCCTGAAGACCCGTTTGGAAAAACTGGATGGCGAGTTCCAGACCGCTCGCCAGGAGCCGGCCAGCGCACTTGCGGTGGAGGAGGAAGAACGTGCGCTCTACCGTACCGAGATAGCTTCGCGGCCGGATCACGTCAGCATGGGAGAGGGAATTTAGGGAAGTTGTCAGTTGTCAATGAGTGACGCGGCCGACTACGTCAGTACCGCCGGCGAGTGGCTTCTCCACTACGTGCCACACATCGCCGTCCTCAACAATGACGGCCAGCACCGGAATCTCGATGCGGGTCCCGCTGCGAGCGACCGCTTCAAGCACTCCTACATCGCCGGCCGCGAACGAAGTGTGGTCGAGCGTCATCCGCCAGCGCACAATCGCGCCCTCGCGAGACTCCAGCCGAATGTCGGTGACGACTGCCTTGAACTCTGACTCTGCCTGCTCGTTCATTTTGTCCGCCCGTCCAGCAGCACTTCCATCTCCCGCTTGCTGCCCACCATGAACGGCGTACGCTGATGAATGCCATCGGGCTTGATGTCAAGGATGCGCATGCGCCCATTTGACGCCATCCCACCGGCTTGCTCGGCGATGAATGCGAGCGGATTCGCCTCGTACAGGAGCCGCAACTTGCCTCCCGGCTGGTCCTTCGTCGGCGGATACAGGAAGACGCCGCCTTTCAGCAATGTGCGGTGAAAGTCAGCGACCAGGCTGCCGATGTAGCGCGAGCTATACTGCCGCCCCAGCCCGCCCGAGCGCAGCTTGCCGACGTATTCGCGATACTCATCCGGCCAGGTTTCCGCGTTGGCTTCGTTCACGCTGTAGTAGCTTCCCTGCACGGGCATCTTCATGTTCTCGTTGGTCAGCACGAATGCGCCGATGGTCGGATCGAGTGTGAACCCATGCACACCATGCCCGGTGGTGTACACCAGCACTGTGGATGGCCCATACACCACGTAGCCCGCCGCCACCTGCGTGTAGCCATGTTGCAGGATCGACGCCTGAAGATCGGTCGTGTCCGACGACAGCCTGCGCAGCACGCTGAAGATCGTGCCGACATTCACATTTACGTCGATGTTCGACGAGCCGTCCAGCGGATCGAAGACGATGATGTACTTGCCGGTGTCGACGGATCGGTTGAAGGTTACTGGCTCCTCATCCTCTTCGCTCACCAGCGCGGCGACGGAATCGCGTAGCCCCAGGCAATGCAGCAGCGCCTGGTTGGCGAAGACGTCGAGCTTCTGCTGCTGCTCGCCCTGCACGTTGGTCTGGCCGAATGCACCGAGCACATCGCTGAGCCCCGCGGTGCGAATCTTCGCCTCGACCATCTTGGTCGCCAGCGTAATACCGCTCAGCAGCCAGCTGAATCGTCCGCTGGCCTCGCTGATCTCCTGTTGCTGCTGCAGGATGTGTTGCTGCACCGTCGTAATCATTCCGCCCACGTTCTCACCCACCCATTTCCTAAGTCAGATCGTCCGTATCGAACGGAAACACTTTACGCCCGAGCGCGGACAAGTTGCGCTTGCCGCCGACCAG
>DASWCA010000537.1:0-3849 GCA_036390355.1 Acidobacteriaceae bacterium | reverse complement strand
CTTCCGTGTATTCGTCAAGCGCATGCGGCCCCAGCTCGCGCCCGACGCCGCTCTGCTTGTAGCCCCCGAAGGGGTACGCGCCGCTGACCATGTGCCAGTCGTTGATCCAGACGGTGCCGGCCTCGAGTCGGTTGGCGACTTCGAGCGCCCGCGCCGTGTCGGAACTCCAGACTCCCGCGGAGAGCCCGTACTGGGTATCATTGGCGATCCGTACTGCCTCGTCCACGTCGGAATAGCGGATCACTGAGATCACCGGGCCGAAGATCTCCTCCTGGGCGATGCGCATGTCGTTGCGCACGTCGGTGAAGATCGTCGGCTCGACCCAGTGGCCCTTCTCGAACCTGGCACCCTGCGGTACCGAGCCGCCAAAAGCCAGCGTCGCTCCCTCCTTCTGGCCGAGTTCGATGTAGCCCAGGATCCGCTCGCGCTGCACGCACGAGATCACCGGCCCGAGGTCGGTCTGGGCATCGAGCGGATCGCCGATCTTGATCGTCCTGGCGCGCTCGATCATGCGCTCGACGAACTGGTCGTGGAGCGAGTCGGGGAGGAGCAGGCGGGTGCCCGACTCGCAGGCCTGGCCCGAGTACATGAAGCAGGCGAACAGCGCTCCGTCGACCGCGGTCTGGACGTCGGCGTCGTCGAGTACGACGTTGGGCCCCTTGCCGCCCAGCTCGAGCGTGATCCGCTTGACGTTCGCGGACGCGAGGCGCATGACCTGGCGACCCACGGCGGTCGAGCCGGTGAAGGCGACCTTGCGCACGTCGGGATGCGCAGCCAGCCGCGCTCCGACCTCGGCGCCCTCGCCGGTCACGACATTGAGGACGCCGGGCGGCAACCCGCACTCCTCGCCGATGCGCGCGAGTTCGAGGAGGGTGAGCGGGGTCTTCTCGTCGGGCCTCATCACACAGGTGTTCCCGGCCGCGAGCGCCGGCCCCAGCTTCCAGACGGCCAGGAGCAGCGGGAAGTTCCAGGGCACGATCCCGGCGCACACCCCGAGCGGCTCGCGCCTGATTGTGCCGTCCGCCAGCGTGGGGTAGACGAGCTGCGGACCGGCCTGTGCGAATGGGTAGCGCAGCGCCAACTCGCCGAAGTAATCGAGGTGCGCGATGGAGTAGCCGATGTGGAAGGCCGTCGCCTGGCGGATGGGCGCGCCGTTCTCGAGCGCCTCGAGCTTGGCGAACTCGTCGAGGCGGTCGCGCATGCGTGCTGCCATGGCCTTGATCACCGTCGCCCGCTCCTCGGGAGACTTCCTCCTCCACTCGCCCTTCTCGTGGGCGCGCCTGGCTGCCTCGACCGCCCGATCGGCGTGCTCGATGCGGCCGCGGGCCACCGTGGCCACGAGTTCCTCGGTGGCGGGGCTGACGATTTCGAAGACCTCGTCAGCGTCGACCCGCTCACCGCCGATAAGCATCTCGTAGTGCTTTGTTGTCATCTGCCTCAGCTCCTCTCAACTCCTCGCGTAACAGTGTAAAATAACCGGGCGGGCGCCGCTAACAAGCATGCCCAACCCCTGGCCCAATAAAACTCCTCCGCCCAGGTCTTCAACAAGCTTTCATTTGTGTTCTTGTCACTCATTGACCCGTTCTCCTTCCTTTCGGGTTGCATGTACAAAATCCAGAGATAGTCATTTTCGTCTGACGACGTCTCATGGGAACGTCCGTCTTCCCACCCACCCGAGGACGGCGTGAGCCTTGCGCCTTATGCGTGTAGCAGGAAAGAAGCATTTGTCGTTCAGCTAGAGCGTCGTGCGATAGGTCAAGTATAGTTGACGAGCGTTGGCAAAAGCGTTTGCCAGACGAGCACTGTTGTCGGACAATCGTTTGTTGTGAGGCCTTTATTTGCCCGTGAATTTGGCAGCTCGCTTGTGCAAGAAGGCGTCTACACTTTCTCGGTGATCCGCTGTAGCGTAGGCGGCTTCTTGTAATTGTCCCTCAAGATGGAGGGAGGCTTGCAGGTCTCTATCTACTGACTTATACATGAGCTCTTTGATGAGCTGATACGTCCGCGTGGGTCCATTTGCCAGCCGCTTCGCTAATGCCCTGGTCGTCTCATCAAGCTCTGACAGGGGAACGCAGCGATTGACCAGTCCAATGCGCTCAGCCTCTGCTCCACTGATATCCTCTGCCAGCAGCGCAATCTCCATGGATCTACCCAGGCCAACCAGACGCGGCAGTGTGTAACCGCCGCCGCCATCAGGAACCAGGCCAATGCGTGCGAAGCCTTCGCGTAAGCGAGCATTATCGGCCGCGATGCGTATGTCGCAAGCCAGGGCAATGTTCAAGGTGATACCAGTTGCTACGCCTTGAATTGCAGCGATGACTGGTTTGGGCATGTGGCGAATCGCGAGGAGCAGGCGATGGTACTTCGCCAGGTGTTCGCTCACGTTGAGTGGTTGGCTGCCAGCATGAGCAGAAGCGAACTCCGTGAGGTCCTGGCCAGCTCCAAATGCTCGCCCGGCACCAGCGAGCACGACGCAGCGGATCGTTTCATCCTGAGCAGCAGCTTCGACAGCTTCTGTGAGTTCCTCTAACATGAGCGTATTAATCGCGTTCAGCACGTCGGGGCGGTTCATGGTGAGCGTGACCACGTTTTCGTCTTGTTCAACGAGTACGTTTTGGAAATCAGTTCGCATTGGGTCCTTCTCCTCCTTCTTTCTTCCCCCTGGTTAACGCCGCGATCTCGTCCCATTCCTGGGATGTGAGCGTGCTCAGCTTGTTAAACTCACCCGCACCGCCGATCCATTCGCCCCCATCAATGGTCACCACCTCGCCATTGATGTAACCGGCCGCATCGGAGATCAGATAGGCGGCCAGGTTCGTCAGTTCGGCCATCTGACCAACGCGCCTGAGCGGGTTGGTGTGTAAGAACTGCTCTTGCATGTCTGGCCTGGGCATCAGACGTGTCCATGCGCCTTCGGTCGGAAAGGGACCGGGAGCAATCGCGACCTGCCGAATCCCGTTGGGGCCCCATTCCACTGCCAGCGAGCGGGTCAACGCCAGGACCCCGGCCTTGGCGGCGGCCGAAGGCACGACATAGCCTGACCCGGTCCAGGCGTAGGTCGTGACAATATTGAGCATCGTGCCTGATTGCCGTTGCTCAAGCCAGCGTTTGCCCAGGGCCAGAGTACAGTAGAAGGTACCATGTAAGACGATACCCAGCACCGCGTCGACGGCACGCGGGGAGAGCCGCTGGGTCGGGGAAATAAAGTTGCCGGCGGCATTGTTGACTAGCACATCGATGCGGCCAAAGCGTTCGATGACGGCGTTCATCATCGCTTCCACCTGGTCGGCCTGACGCACATCACAGCGGGTGGCGAACGTCTCGCCACCCGTCGTCCGGGCCATGTCAGCGGCGGCTTGCTCTGCGACCTCTTGTCGCCGCCCGCAGATAGCCAATTTGGCTCCCAGCTCGAGAAAACGTTCGCCCATGGCTCGACCAAGGCCCGTTCCACCCCCGGTGACCAGGATCACCTTGTCTTGTAAAAGATCAGCTTGAAACATGTATTTCACCTCTCTTGCTTTCCCAGAGTACCTTGAAATGCGACCCTGCAACGGCGCTAGCGTGCCTACTGCTGCCGCAGTCAGCAGGGTCGAACGGTAGTATTCTACCTCTCGGCTTCGTATGCGTCCCTCTCTCTCCTGACACACCGGTGTGTTGAGCAGGTTCCACGAGCCGAAGCGGGAAAGGGACGCCAGAACCCTTGCTGTTAGGAAAGAGGATTATCAGATGAAATGAGTATAACTGAGGGGCGTTGAAAAAAGCGTTTGTCGGACGAGAAGCGGTAGCAGATAAGCGTTTGTTTATATCACTCTTCAACGGGACGCGCTATTAATCCTTCGCGTGCGTCAA
>DASWCA010000536.1:0-4065 GCA_036390355.1 Acidobacteriaceae bacterium | reverse complement strand
ATGGGAACGTTCCCGCAGGTCCGAGTATAATCGGGCGCGGAAAACTGAAAGGTCAAGACATGCGGCTGAAAGACTTCTTTGCCCTCTGTGCAGCGACCCTGATTCTGACTGCTGCGTCCCTCGCTCAAACTCTACCCACAGGCGTTCAGAAGGTGACCTCCATCGAAGGGGTCACGGAATATGCATTTCCGAATGGCCTGCATGTCTTGTTGTGTCCGGATAATTCCAAGCCCAAGATTACGGTCAACGTCGTCTACCTGGTCGGCTCGCGAAACGAGGGATATGGCGAGACTGGCATGGCGCACCTGTTGGAGCACATGGTGTTCAAGAGCGCCACGTCGGGCAGGGAACTTTTCAAGGACCTCACGAACCGCTCCGGTGGCAACTTCAACGGCACCACATCCTATGACCAGACGATGTACTTCGAGACGTTCAACGCCAGCGACGAGAATCTGCGCTGGGCGCTTGACCTGGAGACCGATCGCATGGCCCACATGACCATGCTCAAGAAGGATCTGGACACCGAGATGACGGTCGTCCGCAACGAGATGGAATCCGGCGAGAACAGTCCGCTGAATGTGCTGGACGAGCGTGTGATGGCGGCGGCCTACAACTTCCACAACTATGGAAAGACGGTCATCGGCAACCGCACTGACGTCGAACGCGTTCCCATCGAGAATCTCGCTGTCTTCTACCGGAAGTACTACCAGCCGGACAACGCCGATCTCATCATCGCCGGGCAATTCGACGAATCGAAGGCGCTGGCATTCGTGTCGGAAACCATTGGCGCGATTCCGCGGCCGCAGCGCGCGCTGACCCAGCCCTACACCGTCGAGCCGACGCAGGAAGGGGAGCGTTCGGTCACGCTGCGCCGCGTGGGAAATATTCAGGGGATCATGGCCGCGTATCACATACCTGCCGCGATGCATCCGGATATCGCGCCGCTGCAAGTGATGACGCAGGTGCTCGGCGCTCCGCAGACGGGCCGGTTGTACAAGGCGCTGGTGGACACGAAGAAGGCTGTGGCGGCCAATATGGGCACCGACGACAAGCACGATCCGGGGACCACGCTGGCGTTTGCACAGCTCAAGCCGGATCAATCCATCGACGAGGCTCAGCAGATTCTGCTGAAGACGGTCGAGGGTTTGGCGGGTGATCCGCCTACCCAGGAGGAGGTCGATCGCGCCAAGGTCCGCATCCTGAAGAATATTGAGCTCGCCCTGACGAATTCTCAATCGGTCGCGCTGATGCTTGGCGGATACGCGGGCGACGGGGACTGGCGTACTTTCTACCTGATGCGCGACGAGGTGGGCAAAGTCACACCGGCCGATGTGACCCGCGTAGCGAAGACGTACCTGAAGTCGTCCAACCGCACGCTGGGCGAGTTCATTCCGACGGCCGCTCCTGATCGCGCTGAAATCCCGGCCACTCCCGATCCGGTTGCGCGGTTCAAAGATTTCAAAGGCGGCGCGGTCATTTCACAGGGCGAAGTGTTCGATCCCACTCCGCAGAACATTGAAGCGCGAGTAATTCGCGCCAAGCTGCCCAATGGGATGACGCTGGTGATGTTTCCGAAGAAGACCCGCGGCGGCACAGTAACGGCTCGGGTGCACATCCGGTTCGGCGACGAGAAGTCGCTGACCGGCAAGTCGACGGCGGCGGAGATGGCCGGAGATCTGCTGATGCGTGGCACGCAAACAAAGAATCGCCAGCAGATTCAGGATGAAACCGATCGCCTGAAGGCGCAGATCAGTGTGGGCGGCGATGCAACCTCTGCATCGGCATACATCCGCACGCTCGAGCCGAACCTGGCCGATTCTCTTCGCTTTGCCAGGGAGCTTTTGCGCGAGCCATCGTTCCCCGAGTCGGAATTCGAGCAGCTTCGGCAGCAGGATATTGCGCGGGTGGAGAGCGGCAAGTCTGAGCCCACGATGCTCGCCTCCCTCGATATGGACCGGCATTTCAACGCCCGTTATGCTCGCGGCGACGTTCGCTACAGACCCACCATCGACGAGCGGATCGAAGATCTCAAGAAAGTCACGCTGGACGATGCACGCCAGTTCTACAAACAGTTCTACGGCGCTGGCGAGGGTGAGATCATCCTCAGCGGCCAGTTCGATCCCGCTCAGATGCGCAAGCTCGTCACCGAACTCTTCGGCGATTGGAAGAGTGCAAGTCACTACGAGCGTCTTCGCTACACATACGTTCCGGTGCCGGCAATCAACGACAAGATTGAAACGCCGGACAAGCAGAATGCCTTCTTCCTGGTGAAGATGCCGATGAAGATGACGGACGAGGATCCTGATTACGCCGCGCTCACCATCGCAGGCATGGTCTTCGGCGGCTCGTCGAATTCGCGTCTCTTCGAGCGCATCCGCGTGAAGGATGGCCTCAGCTACGGTGCTGGCGCGCAGTTCTCGATGCGCGCGAAGGATGATGGCAGCGAACTTTCCGGCTCGGCCATTGCGGCGCCGCAAAATATGGCCAAAGTCGAGGCTGACTTCAACGAGGAGCTGGCCCACGCGCTGAAAGACGGTTTCACCGCCGACGAAGTCGAGAAGGCCAAGAAGACCTGGCTGGACCAGCAATCCATACAGCGCGCCGAAGAGGCCTCGATCGCCAGTCTGCTGGCCAGCCGCGGGCACTGGGGGCGCACTCTGCAATGGGATGTTGCACTCGACGCCTCGGTCGCCGCACTGACGCCGCAGCAGGTCAACGACGCGTTCAAACGCCACGTCGATCCGGCCGCCATCTCTATCGTAAAAGGTGGCGACTTCAAGAAGGCGGGCACGTATCAGTAGCGATATTGCTCGCGGGAAACTCGCGGGAAATTTGTTCGCGGTTCGGGGTGCTCCGGCTTAGCGCAGCTTTTCGATTTCCTGCTGCACGTGGCTGCGGAATTCCAGCGGATGGTCGACTTTGTGGAAGGGCTCGGGAGTTCCGCCGGTGCCGATCACGACGATGGTTCCGTATCCGAGCATGCGGCCGAAGGCAGTCTCGCTGACTTCAATGCTCTCAACTTTGTTGAGGAGCATTTCGATGGTGGTTCGACCGACCAGGCCGGTCTTGATGACGACGCGACGGTTGGTCAGCGCCATTTCGGTCGCATTGCGCCGCACTGTGCCCATCAGGATCGCGATGACGCCGCCAAGGAGCAACGCCATGCCTGCGCCTTCGATGAGGTGCAGATTAGTGCTGTCAGTTCCCGTCTGGGTGGCGGCGTAGTAGAGCAGAAACGCACCGGGAAGGCCGAGCAGGAAACATCCTAAAATGAGGTGGCCCAACATGACGATCCAATGGAGCCGGGTCTCGTAGATCACCGTTTCGCCGGCAACGAGATGGGATTCGATGTAGCTCATGTGCACCCTCCGCGGAACGCAAGTGTCGTGTTCGCGTCCATAGTACCGCGGTGGGTTATAGGCCGGGCTTTCAGCCCTTGATCTTTCCTTGCAGAAGGGTTCATGGGGCTTCGCCCCATGCTGGGTATAGGGCGCGCCTTCGGCGTTTTAAGCCGGTGAATCGTAGTCTGCGGCGGTGATGATCTGGAGGCCTGGGGAGGGCTGCTGCGAGGGGAGTCCGTCGATGAGGATGATGGTGCGGGCCGAGGCGCCGGGGTAGGTGACCTGGCTGCCGGTGAACTCCGGCGAGGCAAGGGAGGGCGCGGTTCCGGAGGGGTAAGCGACGATGGAGTAGGTGCCGGCCGGGGCATTGATGTAGCCTGTGTTGCTGCCGAAGCTGATGGCGTTGGCGATGGGAGCGACGCCGATGAGGTTGGCGCCCTGGGGCAGGAGATAGAGATCGACGGCGCCGGCCCGCGTGGCCTGGTTGAGGAAGCGGAAGGCGGTCTGGCCGGATGGAGCGGGGAAGGACTGATCCTTGAGCAGCGTCATCTGCAGATTGGCGGCGATGTTCCCTGTGAGCAAGGTGTATTGGCCGCCGGTGGCGAAAGTTCCGCGGATGGCGGCGAGCTGCTGCTGGGTGCCTGCGGTGTAGGCGGCGTGCGTGTAGGCTCCGGGCACGACCGGGATGTAGGAGCTGACGGTGCCGAAGCCGATGTTATAGAGG
>DASWCA010000535.1:0-2892 GCA_036390355.1 Acidobacteriaceae bacterium | reverse complement strand
GTAGCTGGCGGGGGTTTCCTCACGGCTCCACCAGCGGGCGGTGCGGGTCGGTGACCACTCGGTGGTGATGGCGTAGCGTGTGGCGAGAAAGTCTTCGAACTCCGGCCATCGGTCGAGTTTGAGGAAGTTGTCGGGGCCATCGATGTGCAGGTGGCTGGTGACGATGATGACTCGAGGCGGGTCAGCGAGGATGGCGGCGGAGAACTGCTCGCGGGCTCGGCGAATGATGGGAATGTTTTCAGATGGCTGGTTATCCGATAAAGCGCCGAAGAGGAGGAAGTCGGAGAGGACGCCGGTGGAGGGTTCGAGACGCATGCGGTATAGGACGTTGCCGCAGCCGGAGATGGAGTCGACGCACTGGATGTGGTGGGAGAGGGCGGGACCTCCGAGGGCGTCGAGGTTTTGCCGGAGTGAGGAGATGAAGTCGGTCTCCCACCAGCGGTAGCGGTGGATGAGGACGGCGGATTGTGGGGCAAGGAAGAAGGAGCCGAAGGCGAGGGCTAGGATTGCCAGGACGCTCGCGGCTCTGCCCGAACCCACCCATGACGATGGGACTGTCATGGATGGGGTACCCGGTTTTTGGGCCGACTCAACGGCGCGGGAGAAGTCGATTGCCATTAGCGGCAGAAGGAAGACCAGGAGCGGGTAGCGATAGTACGGCAGCGCGCGTTGCTGGACGATGCAGTTGAGTATGCCGAAGAGGACACCTGTGAGCAGGATCGCGCGTTCGCAGTCGAGGGGAGGCCGTTCCAAGGCGAGGATAGCGAGCCAGAGCAAGACGAGCGGCAGCAGCGGCGAGATGCTGTGCAGGACGACGAAGCCGACGGAACGGTGACCGAGGCTTGCGTAATACGGGACGATGCCGTGGAAGCCGGCGAGGAATGCGGGGAGGGCGTGTTCCTTCAGCAGGAAGATGAGAGCGGCGGCGGGGGCGATCAGGCTGGCAGCGGCCGCGGACAGGATCGTGCGGGTTGCAAGTGTGCGATGTGAGCCATCTTTCTGGCGAAGCGCGCGGGCGGCGAGTGCGAGTTGGACGACTACCAGAGGCAAGGCTGTGGGCTTGATGGTGAAGGTGATGCCGGAGAGAAGGCCGTAGATGACGGCAGGCAAGAGCGTGCGTTTGCGGACGGAAGTGAAGAGGAAAGCGGTGGCGGAGAGCAGGCAGACGGCCATCGTGAGGTCGCGCTGGCCGCCTTGTGGCAGGCCGTCGCGGCCGTGGATCAGGATGAAGAGGGAGGCTGAGAAGAGGCTGGCGAGCCATCGGTTTTGAGATCCCACCCATGACGATGAGGCTGTCATGGATGGGGCACCCGGAGATTGGGTGCGGGCGATGAGGAAGAAGCTGACGGAGGCGGCCAGAAGGAGGGAGAAGTCGAAGAAGCGCCAGGCGAGATCGCCCATGCCGAAGAGGTGCATGGCGGCGATTTCGATCAGGAACGAGCCGGGCATGTTCATGTCGCCGAGGTCTCGGTAGGGGGCCCAGCCGCGCTCGATGAGAAAACCGATGTAGTGGATCAGAGAGGCGTCGCCAACCAGCGGCCAGCGCCAGCTCCATGCAAAATACAGGAGCGCGGAAAGGATAAGGCTGACTGTCAGGGCGACACGGAACAGGCGAGGGAACGGGTACGGATCGCTTCCGGAGGTCACGCTTTTGGCCGGAGCGGGGCGAGGAAATTAACGGTGGCGCGCATAACGACCTGGTTGTTCTGGTTATAGGCAAGAGTTCGGGTGCGGACGACGCCGTAGTCTTTGCGCGAGTTGGACTGACGAACGGTTACGACCTCGATTTCGGTGCGGATGGTGTCACTGGGACGGACGGGTTCGGTCCAGCGCATCTCCTCGGCGCCGGCGCCGATCATGCCGCCTGCGACCCGGATGGAAAGAACGCGGAGGCGCATGACGATGGCTGCGGTGAGCCATCCAGAGGCGGCGAGGCCATGGAAGAAGGAGCCCTCGCCGGCGGCTTCGTCGAGGTGGAAGGGCTGCGGGTCGTACTTTTCGCCGAATTCCTTGATCTCCGCGGCGGTGACCTTGTAGGTGCCAATCGAATCGAATCGCTGGCCGACGTAGAAGTCCTCGAAGTAAAGCTCCTTGTTTGGCATGGGATGCGTCGTCTCCTAATACTTATGAGTTTACGGGATGACTGTTGTTAACGGTTTAGACGGTCTGCCTGAAGAGGGACAAATATGGGGATTCTGTCTGCGCCAGAATGACACTTCAGGAGATGTGGGGACCTCTTAAGGGCAGGAAACGAGGAGGACGGTGATGTTGTCGCAGCCCCCCTTTTTGTTTGCGGCGTCGACGAGGGCTCGGCAGGCGGATTCGAGCGCGCGGCCGGCGCTTCGGGCGAGGATGTGGGCAATTTCGGTGTCGTCGAGTTCGCGGGTGAGGCCATCGGAGGCGAGCAGGTAGAGGTCGCCGGGCTGGGTATCGTGGGCGGCGATATCGGGTTCGACGGCGGATTGCGAGCCGATCGCGCGGGTAATGATGTTGCGGATCGGCGAGCAGCCTGCCTGGACGCGGCTGAGCATGCCGGCGCGAACCTGCTCCTCGACCAGGGAGTGATCCTCGGTGAGAAGTTGGAGGGTGCGGGAGCGTAATCGATAGCAGCGGCTGTCGCCGACATGGGCGAGCCAGAGGGTGGGGCCGGGGCGATCTGCTCCCGGTTCAGCAGGAGGCTCGGTTTTTTCGAGCAGAACTGCGACGAGGGTTGTGCCCATGCCACGCAGAGCGCGGGATTTTTGTGCGCGCTGGAAGACGGCGTGGTTGGCGGCGCGGACTGCCTCGTGAAGTCGGGTGCGTGGATGGCCAGGCGGATCGGCCGCGAGATTAGCGGAGGCGGGTTTGGGCGGGCGCCGGGTGCCGGGTTCGGTCTGGCTGGTCTGGCCAAGC
>DASWCA010000534.1:0-3497 GCA_036390355.1 Acidobacteriaceae bacterium | reverse complement strand
CTTGTGCACGAGAACATTCTTAGTCTGCCCGATTCGGAAAGCTCTGTCGGTAGCCTGATTTTCCACTGCCGGGTTCCACCACCTGTCGAAGTGGACGACATGCGAGGCCGCGGTGAGATTGAGGCCTGCGCCGCCCGCCTTGAGGGAGAGCACGAAGAACGGAAGATTTTCATCTTCCTGGAACTGGCGCACGAGTTCCTTGCGCTTCTTGACCGCGGTCTCGCCGTGCAGGACGAGGCCCGCCCGCCCGAATACGGAGCCAACGAACGCCGCGAGCGGGGCCGTCGTCTCCTTGAATTGGGTGAAGATCAGCACCTTCTCCTGCCGGGCCGCAATCACCTCCACGATGTCGCGCAAACGCGCGAATTTACCGCTGTCGTTCTCGGCCCATGCGCCGTCGCCGAGCCACTGCGAGGGATGGTTGCAGATCTGCTTCAGCCGCATCAGAAAGGCGAGGACCATGCCTCTTCGCTGTATCCCATCGACGTCTTCGAGCCGGCGCGCCAGTTCTTCCACCGCTTGCTGGTAAAGCGCCGCCTGCCTGCGGCCCAGGGCGCAAAAAGCTTTCACCTCGGTCTTGTCGGGCAAATCGGCAATGACGCTCTTATCGGTTTTCAGGCGCCGCAGGATATAGGGGCGCACCAGTTCGCGGAGCGGCCCGTAGGTACCATGCGGTCGATCGGCGAGGCCTTTGACGAAGGACGAAAATTGCTTCGACGATCCCAACAGTCCGGGATTGATGAAGTCGAAGATCGACCACAGGTCGCCGAGCCGGTTCTCGATGGGCGTGCCGGTCAGGGCAATGCGCGTATCGGCTCGGAGCTGTTTGACCATTTTGGTCTGCTGGGCGGCCGGGTTCTTGATAGCCTGGGCCTCGTCAAGCACGACCAATCGCCACGGCGCGGCCCCCAGCCACGGCGAGCGCGCCAGAAAACCATAGCTCGTGATGACCAGGTCTACATCTGCCAGCAGGTCGACATCTGCGGGGTTATCCACATCATCCGTATTCAGCTTCTCGGCCGGCGCAGCCGATGGATGGGCAACCCGGGCTGTGAGGCTCGGCGCAAACCGGGCAATCTCCGAAGCCCAATTGGCCAGCAGCGATGCCGGCGCTACCAGAAGGGACGTTTTTCGTTTGTCTCCGGGCTCGTTCTTCAGCGTCAGCAGCAGCGACAAGACCTGAATGGTCTTGCCGAGACCCATGTCGTCGGCAAGGCAGGCTCCGAGCCTGAGTTGGGTGAGCAAATAAAGCCATTGCACACCCGCCAGTTGATAGGGCCGCAATGTGCCTTGAAGGGATTTCCCAGGATCAATCCGAGCGAGCCCGTCGGGGCGGCGCAAAGCCGCCAGCGTCTCCGCCAGCCAGGGACCGGCCACAGCCTGGCCCCAGTCGACATCTGCTTGCCCGCCGGAGTCGTTCTCGGCGATGCCAGCCCCAGCCAGCATGCGCATCGCCTCGCCGAACGACAGACCGTCGCTGGCGGCACGACGCTCGACCGCCTCAAATTTATCGAGCGCCCGGCGCAGTCCTTCGTGGTCGATTTCGACCCACTTGCCGCGTATCAGGACCAACCCGTCGGAATGGGCCAAGAGCCGCTTGATTTCGGTCGCCGAGAGCCGTTCACCGTCCAGCGTCACATCCATGCGGAAGTCGAGCAGCGCATCCATCCCCAGTTGCGACGGTGCATGCCCCCCGACCGTTGCCTTCACCTGCGGACGAGCCGGGCGATTCATCCGCCAATTCGCCGGCATCCGCACGGCCACGCCGGCGCTTTCGATCGCGGGCACATCCTTCAGGAATTGCAGCGCTTGTTGCGGGCTCCAGCGCAGTGGATGAAAGATCTCGCCCGCGTCGACCATGATCTTCAGCCAGTCGCAATGCTCGGCGGCGCGCTGGATCGGCAGCAGCAGCGACAGCAGCCGCTCCCGGTTTTTCGCGCCGGCATATTCCTGCAAAGCCTTGCCGAGAGGCATATGCTGGGCTTTGGCTTCAGCCGAAAGCCGTGTCGTGTAGGTCGCCAGGAACGCGAACGGCGCAGCCTCGTCACGCCTGTTCTCGGCGAGACTAAAGTGCACACGCCCGACCAGGTTCCAGGCCGGATGCCGCCCTTTGAGGAACTCTTGCACGGAGAGCCTGGCATCAGCCAGCTCGACATCAAAGGCTGCATCCATGCCTCGCCAAAGATCGGCCAAAACGGCCGCCGACAGATATTCCGCGCCTGTCATAGGCGGAACCGTCGCCGCTATATTGTCCAGCTCGCCATTTGCCGGAACGGGTATGGGCGGCTTGGTAACCCGCTCCCCGATATCGGAAAGGGCGCATAGTGCGGTTACGTAGCGAGATCCGAACTCTCGCCAGTACGACAGCACTGGAGGAAGAGCCGTCCCCACTTCATTGGCGCCCAAGCACAACAATCCATGCCCTGGGCCCCGCAAAAACGCTTTCTCCAGCCGCGAATTCTGCTCGGACTCCAACGCAAGCGCCTCCTCCGTCGACCTCAGGATCAGCAAACCACGCGGAGTGAGAACGGGCGCCAGCCTCATGATCTACGCATTCTTACTTACGATCGCATCGGATGGAGACGGGGGAGATTGCCGGTTGCCGCGGCCGGCTGGCCGGCACCGGCTAACCCGGCACAGACGCGTCCTTCGCAGTTTTCCGAATGGTGGCAAGTTGGTGCACCAGGATCGACGAAGATGGGCATTATTGCTTCTACAGCACGATGTCCGCACGGGTGAGACCGTGTTGATCCATGAGGTGGCGGATTAGATCGGCGGTGCCCGGTGGCCGACGCGGCCACTTGGCTTCCTCATAGGCTGCGATCAGACGCGCTTGCGCTTGGAGCCGAGCAACGTCGGCCGGCTCATCCGACTTCCAGAGCCGATCAACAAGGGCCTGGGCGCGCGCAAGTTCCGCATCGCTATCAATCAAGATCAGAGTTGCATCCATCACACGGTCTCCGCGTCTATTCTATTGTATTCGTTGTGGGTTCCGAAAAACCGGATCGCCAGGATTCCTGCCCGATATTGGAGCGCAGCCACCCATCGATAGTCGTTGCCCTTGATGTTAAAGACGACCCGGCTGGCCTTGAGAATGCTCGCCTTTGGATACAACGCCTTGACGTCCTCGGGTTGCTCCACCGGGCGTGTCCCACAATATCGAGCCAAGCTTGGTATTGCGGACGCGCCGCCCTGATTCCCCCATGGCCGGCGTGATTGGCAAGATAGCTTTCAACCAATCCCGTGCCGATGACGATCCTTCAACCAGCATGGCAAAAACTTCCAAAAATTGGAAGTCTGTACGGACATAGCGCCAGGGTAATCGGGTGAAGAGGTTCGTGACAACAGGCTGAAGAGCTGAATCTGTTGCATCCACTGAGTCGCAGGTGGAGGACGGTGATGGTTTCCGACGGGACGCGATTGGCAGAGATTGCGGAGACGACGAGTTTTCTTCACTATTTCAGCGGGTTGCCGGATCATCGTCAGGCCGGCAAAGT
>DASWCA010000533.1:0-3091 GCA_036390355.1 Acidobacteriaceae bacterium | reverse complement strand
GCCCTGGGCAGCGCAGCCGCTCTGGCGTCCCGTCGGCGCCTCGTCTTCTTCGAGAGCGCATTGCTGATCTTCGCCGCTGTTCTCTCGTTCCGGTCGCAACGCGATGTCTGGGTGATCGTAGTAGCAGGCGCCGCTATCCTGGCCTCGTCGCTCACGAGCAAGAGAGAAGTGGCGGACAAAGCGCCTTCACTCAGCACCAGATTTGCCGCAATCCTTGCCGTCCTCATGCTCATCGCAGGATTTCGCCTGCTGCATATCGATAATCAGAAGCTGCAAGGCCAGGTGGCGCAGAGCTTCCCTGTTCGCGCTGTAGAAGTGATTCGGCAGAGAGGCTACGCCGGGCCGCTCTACAACGACTTCAACTGGGGCGGCTACCTGATCTGGAACCTGCGCTTGCCCGTCACGATGGACGGCCGCCAGAATCTCTATGGCGACCAGCGCATGGACAGATCGATCGCAACCTGGGCCGGCCAGCCCGATTGGGCCTCCGACACGCAGCTAATCTCCGCCGGCCTGGTCATCGGGCCGGTGCAGTCGCCGCTGACCCAGATCCTGCGGGCCGATTCGCGATTCCAACTCGCCTACGAGGACAAGGTCGCCGCAGTCTTCGTCGCCCGCAAGTGACCGGCCCCCCCACGCCGTCATTCTGCACGACGTGCAGAATCTCGGTAGTTGTATTTGAGTGGCCGTCCATTCTCCAGAGCCGCGAACTGCGGTTCTTTACTCTCGATGCGCCAATCCTTCCTGTACGAGTCATCCATACCCGTCCGTGGTATTGGGTTTGCCCGCATCAACTGATATGGTGAGGGCGTGTCCACCCCTGAAGTCGTGCCTGCTGTTCCGCCAGAGCTACAACTGAAGCCCGCGCTCAATCGACGTGCGGATATGTCTGCCCAGATGATCGTACTTGCCGTATTGTTCGCGGCGCCGGCGCTGATGTGCGTACACTCTGGGGCCGTCGCCGATCCCGATATCTGGTGGCATCTGCGTACGGGAGAGTGGATGTTGCAGCATCACGCCTTGCCCCGCGTCGACTATTTTTCCGCGCCCAACGCGGGAAAGGCGTGGGCTCCGTACAGTTGGCTCTTCGAATTATTGACCTTCCAGTTATTTCAGCGGTTCGGATTAGTCGGGATCGTTGGCTACTCGGCCAGCATGGTACTGGCGATCACGGTGGCTCTCCGGCACCTGATCAAGCGCCTCCAGACCGACATGTCCATCATCGTCTTGTTGACCTTCACCACCTGCTTCAGCTTGACGCGCGTGCTCACGCCGCGGCCTTGGCTCTTTAGCATCTTGTTTCTCGTGCTGTTACTCGACATCCTGATGCACGCGCGAAAGACCGGCAAGCTGGGCGAGCTCCTCTGGCTGCCACTTATCTTTGCCGCCTGGAGCAATACCCACATCCAGTTCATCGACGGCCTGGCGGTATTGGCATTGGCCCTCGCGGAATCCGTCGTCAGCCAATACGGCTTTGGCGAGAAGACTCGCCTCCGAGCACCATGGCTCTGCGCCGCCTTCGCGGGGAGCGTGCTGGCAGCGATGGCAAACCCCTTCGGCTGGCACATCTACCGCATCGCCTACGACCTTGCCTCACAAGCCGGTGTGATGAATACCATCTCCGAACTCCAGTCGCTTCAGTTCCGCGGCTTCGACGACTTTCTGCTGCTCTTTATTGCCTTGTCGGCAGCGGCGGCCCTCGGATGGCAAAAACGATTCCGCGTATTTGAGACGGGGTTGCTGATCTTTGCGACGTTCGTCTCGTTTCGCTCCAAGCGCGACATCTGGGTGATCGCTGTTGTCGGCGCCACAATTCTGGCGTCCGCGATCGCCGACCGGGTGACTCCAGCAACCCGCTTGCCGAGGTGGGCAACGCCGCTCGCGGTGCTCGCCGCCGCGCTAACCGTCTTCGCCGGATACAGAGTCATGCATCTGGACAACAAGTTGCTCGACGCACAAGTCGTAAAGTACTTCCCCGAACACGCCGTCGCCGAGATCCAGGCCAGGGGCTATGCCGGGCCACTCTATAACAACTTCGATTGGGGCGGGTACCTGATCTGGACTCTCGGAATGCCAGTAAGCATCGATGGCCGCGCCGCCTTCTACGGAGACGACACCATCAACCGTTCCGCCGCTACATGGAACGCCAACGCGGACTGGGCATCTGATCCCGCCTTGAAATCTGCAGGCCTGGTCGTCGGTCCGGTGTCGGCGCCCTTGACCCAGGTGCTGCGAACGGACCCGCACTTCAAGATCGTCTACGAGGATAAACTCGCAGCCGTCTTCATCGCGCAGAGAGCGGCCTCAAAATAAGCCAACCCCGAGCGCAAGCAGATCGCCATTTCCGGTGTTTGTCATTCATGGGGCTACTTCCTGTGCTTGTCATTCTGCGCGAAGCGCAGAATCCCCCGTATTTGCCCTGTCTTCTTACAGCTTCTCGAAGAACTCGCACACCGAGCAGGAGATATAAACTCCGCCGGGAGTGCCGCGCTCGCGGTCCTTCACACGCTTCACGATACGCGTGGGCTTGGAGCACTTCGGACAATCGGTGCTCTTGTTGGTGTCCATCATCTTCTTGCGGTCGCCGGTCTTGGCAATCTTCGCCATAATGCTCACTTCTCCTATTGCCGATCTGGTGGTTCTCGCTCGCGCTGCGGCAGTCGCGGTGCGGCCAATTTAGCGACGCAACCGGAGCAGCCATTCGCTTCTCAAAGGGATGAATCAAAGGAGAAGAACCGCGGCAAGAATCTCTATCCAGTCTACACGATAAGCCACTGCGAGCGCGACCAGTCCGGCACACACACACAGATCTCTCCCATCGCCCAACCACTGACAATCTCAGCAGCTCCGAAAGCGCTATTTCAGCCTGATCGCGCCGACCGGAAAATGCCCATTCACAATTCCCGGCGCGAAACGTTTGTCCTCTCGGAGGCGTTTTCGCTCGCCCCCCGAATCATAGCGATCCATCTGTCCAGGTAACTCCGAAGAGATGCCTTCCCTCTCGTTCATGTTCCGGCCCCACATCTCGATACGAAGACTCGCTTTGTGCCCGAACCATCCAACCACTGTTCCAGTCAGCATCGAACTTGCA
>DASWCA010000532.1:0-9804 GCA_036390355.1 Acidobacteriaceae bacterium | reverse complement strand
TGAGGGCGCAGGCGGTCCACTCATGCTCGGTCCGATCATTCAGACCTTCAGATCCTGGATCGAGAACTTCTAGATGACTGACGACCTCACCTTCCTCCGCGCCGCTATCGCCGAAGCGCACGCCGCCGAGCGTGACGGCGAGGTCCCGATCGGCGCGGTCATCGTCCATAAGGGCGAGATCATCGCCCGAGGCCAGAACCGCGTTCTCCGAGACCACGACCCCACCGCCCACGCCGAGATTGTCGCCCTCCGCCACGCTGGCCGCGCGCTCGAAAACTACCGCCTGGTCGACAAAGATGGAGACGACGAAGGCTGCACCCTCTACGTCACCCTCGAACCCTGTGCGATGTGCGCTGGAGCGATCCTCCACGCCCGCATCGCCCGCCTCGTCTACGCCGCGCCCGACCCCAAAGCCGGCGCATGCGGCTCCGTCCTCAGCGTCATGAACCACCCCCAACTCAATCACAGGGTCGAAGTCGTTTCAGGCCTGCTCGCCGCTGAATGCGGCGCCCTGCTGACGGCGTTCTTTCGCTCGCGCCGCTAACTTCTTGCTATGATCAACCACTCCTCCAGTCGCGCGCATCTCACCAGCGAGGAGAAGACCCCATGGCCACAAAAAAATGGAGCGCGAAGGTCAACACGGAAAGCACCTACCCCGAGCGCGATCTCTTCAAGCAGGACGCCGAAACCGTCGCCAAGCATCTCGCATCGAAGAAGGTCTCGCCCAAAGGTCCGGCATCCGGCATGAGCATGTTGAGCTTCTACGTCAACCGCGCCGGCAAGAATCTCTCCGAGGAGCGCCACAAGGAACTCGAGAAGGCCAAGGGAATCCTCTCGGAGATCATCCGTAAAAAGAAAGAGAAAGCTTCTCCAAAGACCGCCGCAAAGAAGGCCCCGAAGAAGTCCACCCCAAAAGCCGTGCATAAACGCGCTGCATAACCTCACCCCGATCGGAGCACCATGCCAGGACGCCTCGCAGGAAAAGTCGCCATCGTCACCGGATCAGGTTCCGGCATCGGTCAGGCCGTCGCCGAACGCCTCGCACAGGAAGGCGCAAGCATCGTCATCGACTACCGCAAGAACCTCGATCAGTCGCAGGAGACGCAACGACGCGTCGAAGCCGCCGGCAGCAAATCGATCCTGGTGCAGGCCAACGTCACCAGCATCCCGGACTGCCAGAAGCTCGTCGACGAGGCCTGGAACCAGCTCGGCGGCTGCGACATCCTCGTCAATAACGCCGGCATAGAGATCGGCGCCGATTTCTGGGACGTCACCGAGGCCGATTACGACGCTGTACTCAACGTCAACCTCAAGGGCGTCTTCTTCCTCAGCCAGGCATTTGTGCGCAAGCTCATGGCCGCCAAGAAACCCGGCCGCATCATCAACAACTCCTCGGTGCACGAGGACATGGTCTTCCCCCACTTCGCCAGTTATTGCGCGGCCAAGGGTGGCCTGCGCATGCTGATGCGCAACCTCGCCGTCGAACTCGGCCCACACAACATCACCGTCAACAACGTCGCACCCGGCGCCATCATCACACCCATCAACAAAAGTCTGCTCGATAACAAGGAGCAGCTCAACGCGCTCCTCAACAACATCCCGCTCGGCCGCATGGGCCAGCCCGAGGAGGTCGCCAGCCTCGTCGCCTTCCTCGCGTCCGATGAAGCCGCCTACGCCACCGGCTCCACCTACGTCCTCGACGGCGGCCTGATGCGCAACTACAAGGAGCAGTGACCCTCCACACGGTAAAATAGAACTATGGAACTTCTCGTCTACTCTGCCTCCTGGTGCCGCGACTGCCGCGAGGCCAAACGCTTCCTCTCCACCCATTCCATTCCATTCAAAGAGATCGACATCGAGAACACCCCTGGCGCCGCCGAAGAGGTCCTCGCCAATGTCGGCAAGCGCGCCATCCCGCAATTCGTCATCGACGGCAAATGGATCCAGCCGTACCGCCCCGGCCGCGGTTTCCTCCACGAAGAGATGGCCACCCTCTTCGGCGTCTAGTCTTTCCCTCGAACCTCGAACCTTGAACCTAGGACCGAACGCATGATCGCCCGCTACACACGCCCTGCCATGGGCCGCATCTGGTCCGACGAGAACAAGTACCGCTGCTGGCTCATCGTTGAGACCGCAGCCTCGCAAGCGCTCGCCCGCTTCGGCCTGGTCCCGCAGTCCGCCGCCGACGCCATCCGCGACCGCGGCGACTTCACGGTAGACCGCATCAACGCCATCGAAGCCGAAGTCCGCCACGATGTCATTGCCTTCACCACCACCGTCGCCGAGCATATCGACGATCCAGAAGCGAGCCGTTGGCTGCACTACGGCCTCACTTCGACGGATGTGGTCGACACCGCGCAGGGGTTGCAGTTGAAGGAGGCGTCGGCGATCATCCGCGCCGGGATTGTCGCGCTCACCGAGACTCTCAAAAGACGCGCGATCGAGTTCAAGCACACCCCGATCATCGGCCGCACCCACGGCATCCACGCCGAGCCCACTACGTTCGGGCTGAAGTTGTTGTTGTGGTACTCCGAGATGCAGCGCAACCTCACGCGCTTCGATGCCGCCGCCGAGGACCTTCGCGTCGGCAAGCTTTCGGGAGCTGTCGGCACCTTCGGACACCTTAAACCTGAACACGAAGAAGCGATCTGTAAAGAGCTGGACCTAAAACCAGTTTCCGTCGCAACTCAGGTTGTCCAGCGCGACCGTCATGCAGCCTATGTCGCCTCCCTCGCCATCCTCTGCTCGACGTTAGACAAGATTGCTACCGAGGTTCGCCACCTGCAGCGCACCGAGGTCCGCGAGGCCGAAGAGTTCTTCAGCGAAAAGCAGAAGGGCTCGTCTGCGATGCCTCATAAGCGGAACCCGATCACCAGCGAGCAGATCTCCGGGCTCGCCCGCGTCGTGCGTGCAAACTCGCAGACGGCGTTCGAAAACATCGCCCTCTGGCACGAGCGTGACATCTCCCACTCCTCCGCCGAGCGCGTCATCCTGCCCGACTCGACCATCCTCGCCGACTACCTGCTGGCGAAGACCGAGAACCTGATCGCCAAGCTGCTCGTCTACCCGGCGCGCATGTTGAAGAACCTCGAATCGACAGGCGGCTTAATCTTCTCGGGTCAGCTACTACTCGACCTCGCCGAATCCGGCATGTCCCGCGAAGACGCTTACCGACTGGTCCAGACCCACGCGATGAACTCGTGGAAGAACGAACTCGTCTTCCGCGACGAGATTGCCAAGGTCCCCGAGATCACCTCGCGCCTCTCGCCGGAAAAGCTGGCCCGCGCCTTCGACTACACCCGCCAGCTCGCGAACGTCGACGCCATCTTCACCCGCGTCCTCGGCAGCTAGCTGCGCCACAAATCCGGGTGTCCCATCCTTGCGGTAGTCTCATCGCCGCCAGGGTAGGTTATCGCGCAGACCGCGACCGCTCTTTGTCCTAATTCTTGGGTTCTGAGGTCGGTCCCGGCTTCAGCCTTGACTACCGCGTCCCCTCTATCAGACGGGAGCCGTTGGTCCCTCCACTCCATGCAACAGACTTCATTGGGAGCTTTGGTCTATCAAATCCCGTTCTCCCACTTACAATCGCCCTTATCTGCGCATCAACTTCCCTATGTCGACTGCCAATTCGTTCGTGCATCTTGGACTCTGCCTGCCATGCGCGCTCATGCCAATCCCGCTCCTTATCTTGCTGTTCGCGCAAACAAGCGACGCACTCGGCCATTTCGCGAAATCGCATACAGAACTTATCGCCCACAATATATTGGTAGAGTTCCAGTGACTTCTCATCGCTGATGTCAGCGCTAAGACGCAACCTTGCTATCTCGACAATGCCCTGCCGAATTACTGTGGCGAGACCAACTGCCATTCGAGGCTCGATCACAGGAATGTCCCTCACAGCGCAGAATCCCTTATGCTTGGGCGGGAAAGCGCGCGTCACGACCACCACATGAGGCGTCTCGTACTGCGTTTGATACTTTTTCGCCTGCGTGATGAATTCTTTATTCCAATCCACAGTGTTCTTGCTTTCGTAAATGATTCGCCCGGCTAGCTTCGCACCGTCCATTACGCTCTGGATGATATCGGCGCCCTTTACGCCCCGCCCAATCCTTTGAAATCGGTCTCCAAGAAATGCCTGCTTTAACTCCGTCTCCAGGTCTCGCTCCGCTTCGGCCCCTAACTGTTCCCCACTCTGCTTATCGAGTTTGCGAGAGAGTTCGTCGAGCTTTCCCTGAAGCCTCACTGCCTCCACTTCATGTCGAACTCTATCCCGTTCGCGCACGCGTTGAAGCTTATCGAGCTTCGCTTCATTTTCTTGGTTAGCACGGCGAGTAGCACGCCTCTCGGCATCCTGCATTTGCCCCTTCATTTCGCGCTGCGCGTCCAGCCGCGCCTGCTTCTCGGCAGCAACAAGGTCGCGCGTAAATTGCCGCTCCGCTGTCTGCCGAGCGACCTCACGGGCGGCATCAACTCTGGCGTCAAACTCCTCTTTCAATTTCTTCCTCTCAACCGCGAGAGCCGGGGACGCGAGCTTTTGTATGCGCGACTGTAGTTCAGCCATGTTCATGGCGTGAGGAAGAGACTGACCGCACAACGGGCACTTACCCGGCATATTCGATTCTCCTAACAAGAATATTTGTTCCAGCTCTCCGCAAGTGATTTCTAGTCCTGAGAAATTGTTATGCTTGCGCAAGATTCCCCGATGGGATCGCCATTCTTATCCGCTTTGTACCAAGTCATTTTCGTTTCATTTTCATTCGGCTCTTCCGTTTTAGTGATCCATACCCTGACATCTGGGTATGTCGCCTCAAGGTAGGCAGCTATTGTCTCCAACGGGTTCTCTGGCCAGTTCTTTATTTCACCATCGCCAAATCGATAGTCGCCAAGTGCCATATTTTCGCCTCCGGTTCATTCATGCGTGAGTTGTGCTGCAGGCAATGAGTGATAATCATATATCTTCATAAAGCCAATCCTTCAAGACACCTGGGTTCTTCCCCCTCCTCCGCATCTCCCAAATGCTAAAATTGGCGCTGTGGAGGTCATATGGCTACCCTAACTCTCACCATCGATCCCGAACTCCTCGAAGCCGCCAAACTCGAAGCTGAACGCCGCCACATCACCCTCGATGAATTGGTCTCGGACAAGATCAGAGGCATTTCCCGGTCGCGTCCTACCGAAGAGGAGAAAGAGGCTTTGATAGCTCTCATGCGTGAGGGACCGCTCGGAGACCTTGGACCGCTTCCCACCCGCGACGAGATTTACGAAGAACGCACACAATGGCCGCGTTCGTAGACACCAACGCCCGGCCCTCAAATTCCACGGCTGGCGCCCAACCTTCATCACCACACATGTGAGGTGATCTGGATCACACTCTTAAAGCCCGCCAGCCGATATGATTGGGTCTAAGGTCGAGACAGAATCCACCAGCAACAGGCTTGTGTCTTCACCTAAAGCTCGAAACACACCATAACTCTAGTGTTTTGAAGATTTTGCAAATTATCTCCTTTGTTTT
Organism: Acidobacteriaceae bacterium; assembly: GCA_036390355.1. Lineage (GTDB taxonomy): Bacteria > Acidobacteriota > Terriglobia > Terriglobales > Acidobacteriaceae > Edaphobacter. The sequence goes on along the minus strand of DASWCA010000532.1, from coordinate 4,292 downwards.
CAATATCCTGCAAAATCAATAGCCGGTAAGTGATTTGTTTGGAAGATTATGTACAAATCGATACCCGGGGGTACACGATGTCGGCACCAAATCCAGACCTCAGTCGCGACCGCGACCTCATCCAAATTGTCACCGCCGCGCTGGCCTCCGCCACCCTCCGCAGCGGTCCGCACCTCGTCTGCCGTCCCGGCTGCACGCAATGCTGCATCGGCGTGTTTCCCATTGCGCATGAAGACGCAGCGCGCCTCCGCGAAGGCCTCGCTTCTCTCACCCAAACCGATCCCGCACGTGCCGACCACATTCGCACGCGCGTCAAAGAATCCCTAACCCGCCTCGACCCGTGGTTCCCCGGCGACGTCGCCACCGGCATTCTCGCCGAAGACGACGATCAGACCATTCTCTTCGAAGAGTTTGCCAACGACGAGCCCTGTCCTGTCCTCGACCCCGCCACCGGAACCTGCGATCTCTACGAATCGCGCCCTATCCTCTGCCGAACATTCGGCCCGCCCATGCGCACGCCCGGCGGCGAAGGTGAGACCAACCTCGCCACCTGCGAGCTCTGCTACATCCACGCCTCCACCGAAGAGATTGCCGCCTGCGAGCTCGACCCCGCGATTCCAGACCTCGAAGAAGCCAGCAATGCAGCCTTCAACGCCGCCCACAACCTCCACGGCCAGACGCTGATCGCCTACGCCCTCCGCTCACATTGAGGATGGCGGCATCGGAGGAGGGGGAGGCGAGTCCTTCGATATCGTCCCCTGCCACAGCGTGAACATCCATTTATCGTTCTGCTTCACAAACACGGCCGTGTAGAGAAACTCCACAATATACGTCCCCTGCATATAAGCCCGCGCCCGGCCATTGACGATTCCCACATTCCCGTAAGCCCGGATTTGCTTGTCGAAGAGTTGGTAAGTCGCCATAGCCATCATCTTCATTTTGGGGCTATCCTTCTCCGCCGCCAGCTGCGCTTTGGTCTCGGTCGATCCATCTGCATTGATTGAAAAGTAATCGTCGGCAACCAGGTTCTTCATATATGCCGGATCCTGTTGCACAATCTTCGCGAACATCTCGGCCTCGGCAGCTACGAGTTCTGCCTTCACAGCGTCGGAGACCTTTGCCTGCCCATGACCGAACGTGGTCAGGGAAAGCATCACTGCCAGCAGCGAAATCACTGCGAATCGGACGTTCTTCATGAGTTCCTCTTTTCGGAAATAAAATCGGATACAGTTCAGAGAGTCAGCCGGAATCCGGTATGGCAAAGTAGCTTGGTTTATGGGGCCCAGGGTGGTGGGAACGTCCAACGGTATCACAGGACCGGCAGGTATGGTCCTCGATGTCCAGACCGCGGACTGGCGTAGGAGTCCGCACCACCTCCGCCAGCTTCCCGGCGCCACAGCCGTCGCGTAAGCTCATCTGGAACGCGGGCAAGTCCTCCAATGCAGATAAAGCGCACCCTCGAACGAGTGCCCGGCGGCATGATGCTCATCCCGCTCGCCATTGGCGCAACCATCAAGACGCTCGCTCCCCACACCGCTGTCTTCTTCGGCTCCTTTACCGGCGCGCTCTTCACCGGAGCGCTGCCCATCCTCGCCGTCTTCTACGTCTGCATCGGAGCGAAGATTCACCTGCGCTCGCTGCCTCGCGTCCTGCGCAAGGGCGGAGCGCTCCTCGGCACCAAGATCCTTCTTGGCCTCGCCGCCGCTTACTTTCTCGGCCATCTCATCGGCGTCGAGCCAATCCACGCCGGATGGTTCGCCGGCCTCTCTACCCTTGCCGTCGTCGCTGCCATCAACGACACCAACGGCGGCCTCTACATGTCACTCATGGAGCAGTACGGCACTCCGGAGGACTCCGCCGCCTACACCGTCATGGCCCTCGAGTCCGGCCCGTTCCTCACCATGGTCTCGCTTGGCGTCGTCGGACTCTCCGCCTTTCCCTGGCAAACCCTCGTCGGCGCAATCCTGCCCATCGCGGTCGGAATGCTGCTTGGCAATCTCGACCCCACACTGCGCGTCTTCCTCGGCAACGGCGCATCGCTCCTCATTCCCTTCTTCGCCTTCGCCCTCGGCGCTACGCTCAACCTGCGCCGCGTCTGGGAAGCCGGCCTGCTCGGCCTCGCCCTCGGAGTGGCGGTCGTCCTCGTCTGCGCTGTGTGCCTGATTCTGGTGGACCGCCTCAACGGCGGCAACGGCACCGCCGGCGTCGCGGCCTCAACTACGGCTGGCAATGCTGCCGCCGTTCCGCTCCTCGTCGCCGCTGCCAATCCTCATTACGCGAGCGCAGCCGCTCCTGCGACGGTGCTGGTCAGCGCCAGCGTCATCGTCAGCAGCATGTTGGTTCCTCCTCTCACCGCCCTGTGGAATGGCCGCGTTAAGCGAAATACTCCAGCACGAACCCATTCGCAAGTGTAGAATTTCGCGCGTGAGCGTCCCGCCGATCGCCGTCATCACAGCTTCGATTCCGCTGGTCTTCTTCTCGTTCCTGGCTGTCCTCGTCGTCGCCGGAACGGTGATCCGCGGTCTGTTCTTCCTTGGGCGCAGACGCGAGGAGATGAAGGCGATGGCGCTGCGCTGCGGCTTGCGACCCTCCGCCCCCAACGTGCTGCCGCGCGGCCTCTCGCTCCACGGCTCTCACTTTCAACACTGGTCAAGCCTGACCACATCCATGAAGGCATTCTCAACGGCAAAGAAGTGGTCATATTGGACTTTGCCAAGCGGGAAGGAAGATCCGGATGGTCGCGAACCATCATCGCCGTCAAGACCAACAGCCAGGTGAAAAAGCCCTATGACTTCGAAACCTACCAGGCGGGTCCCTGGCAGCTCATATACCTACCCGTTCATTTTTTCCGCGAAAAGAAGTTGATGCAGCTCGATCATCTTGAGATCATTCTCAAAGGCGTCGCCCAGAGTTAACATGCCACCCTTCTACTCTCAGCAAATCGACCCCGCCACACTCGCCCCTGGCGCTATCGCCGCGGACCTTCGCGCCGCCCTGGGCCGCGCCGGGCGCCAGCTCGCCCACATCACGCCCGAAGCCGCCGCCCAGCCCCTCGCACCGGGCAAATGGTCCACGCAGCAGACCGTCGGCCACCTCATCGACTCCTGCACCAACAATCTCCAGCGCCTCATCCGCCTCCAGCTCACGCGGGAACTCACGTTCCCCGGATACCAGCAGGAGGAGTGCGTTCGCCTACAGCGCTTCGATCTGGAGCCATGGCCGGAGGTTCTCGGACTCTTCCTAGCCCTCAACCGCCATTTCGCTCACGCCATCGAACACGCTGATCCGGCAACCTTCAACCACACCTGGCTCTTCGAGGGAGAGCACCTCACGCTCGGCTTCATCCTCGTCGACTACATTGGCCACATGGAGCACCATCTCCGCCAGCTTCCGGGCGCCGATCGGCGCTAAAAAACCGCCCTCCGAGTGTCCGGCGGAGGGCGGGTGAGAGAAGCAACACCTTGGTTGGGGTTACGGAATGTAGTACCGCATGCCGGTGAAGATCATGTTGTCAACGCCGCGCGGCCCGCTGGGCCCAATGGTGGGACCGGTCGCCGGAATGTTATTGCCCGACCAGAGGTTGCGCTGCATGTACTGCCAGTTGACCTGGTACTGGAAGCGGCCATACTTCGGGCTGTTGGCTACGCGGTACGTAAACCCGAGCAGACCTTCCTGAATGTAGCGGGTCGGCGATGCACAATTGCTGGCAGCGGGCGAACCGCCCGTGCCGTTCGTCGCGGTAAGCCCGGTGATGGGAGGCAGAGCATAGCAGCCGGTGTCGTTCAGGTTGCGTGCGCCGTAACCGATCACGTCGCCCTGGGCTGTGGTGTAGGTAGTGCGCTGGGCGTACTCGCCGCCGTAGTAGCCGTAGACATCCAGTTTCGGCGTTGGATGGGTTTCGATGGAGAGCAGGCCGTGGTAGTTGCGGATCGGCTCAAGTGTGCCGTCCGGTCGCAGCGTGGCGTCAGCAAGCTGCGCAGAACCGTAGCGTCCGACACCCTGACCCGCCATCGCCGTGGCCGCGAGGTCCAGGTACTTATTCACCGACACGCGAGCGCCGCCGAACACGCCACCCGCCGACTTGGTATTGGGGGTATATTGACCCGAGTAGGTGTACGTGGGAGCAGCAGCCGTGCCACCCGAGGTCAGAATCGGGTAGTAGTAGTCGCGCAGGAAGCGCGCGACGCCGCCCAACTCGAAGTGCGCGTGCGGCAGGTCGAACGTGCCCTTCACAACCACGTCCGGCGACACGTTATTCGCATACGTCCCATTGAATGCGTTGTACAGACCGC
>DASWCA010000531.1:0-11651 GCA_036390355.1 Acidobacteriaceae bacterium | reverse complement strand
GTGCCGGCGATCCAGAAGCACATCATTCGCCGCGCCGCGGAGTATCGCAAGCCGGTGATTACGGCGACGCAGATGCTGGAATCGATGATCGAAAACCCGCGGCCCACGCGCGCCGAAGCGTCCGACGTCGCTAATGCGATCTACGACGGCACGGATGCCGTGATGCTCTCGGGCGAGACCGCAGCGGGCAAATATCCGGTCGAAACCGTCGCTATGATGGCGAAGATCGTCGCGGAGACGGAGCACCAGATTCGGCTCGATCCGCCGCTCCGGCGGCCTATTGCACTGAACAGCCGGCTCTCGGTTGCGGAGACGATCTGCGAATGCATGGCGCACTCCGCCGAAGACCTCGAACTCGGTGCGATCGCGATCTTCACGGAGACGGGTTCGACCGCGCGCCTGCTCTCGAAGTACCACCCCGAGCCACCGATCTTCGCGCTTTCTCCATATCAGCACGTTGTGAATCGCGATATGTTGCTGTGGGGCACTTTCCCGATCCTGTGTCAGCACGCGCACGACACCGACAAACTGGTCAGCATGGCCGAGCAAATCCTCGAATCGGAGGGTTATGTGGAGCGCAGTCAGATTGTGGGCATCGTCGCCGGTACGCGGACCAAGTCGGGCGCAACCAACTTCATGCGTCTGCACATGATTGGCGATCGCGACGTTCCGGCGAATGGGAAGAAGGCCAGCAAGACCAGGAAGGCGAAGGGCAAAAAGAAGTGAGCTTGGAGGGGATCTCGTTGGCGGCGAATCCGCCATACTAGGGACTGCTAGACCGAGGGTTCCACCCCGGTTGTTTGCGATGCTGTAATGCTTTCAATCTGGCTGAACAAGTCATCGAGATGAACATGGATGGGAGTGCCCGAAATCTCCAGGCGTTCCGCGGCAACCCATTCCGCCCCGGAACACATCCGGCCGCTGCGGGTCTTCGGATCAATGATCCAAACCGTCTCTACGCCCATCTGCGTGTAGTCCTGGCACCGTTCCTGCAGGTCCGAGTAGCTGTCGTCGGGAGAAAGTATCTCGACGACCAGAAGCGGCGGCTGGATCAAGATATCCGGCTGCGGTGCTGGTCTGAGGACGACGAGATCGGGGATGCGGATGCGGGTAGGGGAGACACGCACGCGCTGTTCAGTGCTGCCGATTACGTCCCAGGTCAATTCATGATTGCCAAACCAGTGTGCAAGCAGCCACTGGATCCTTGCGTGCTCCCACTTGCCCACGTTGCGCTCCCGCAGCTCCCCATCGACGTATTCGCGGTCGGGGTGGTAGATGGTATCGAGGTACTCCGACACCGGAATCTGGGTCGCGCTCGCCATGGGTTCCAGTGTACGCCTGGCCGGCAATTTCGAGGAGGACATAGGTTGGCGGCTCTACAATCATGGCATGGGGCGCATTCGCATTCTTTCCGACCAGGTGGCCAATCAGATCGCCGCCGGCGAGGTGGTGGAGCGTCCTGCGTCCGTCGTCAAAGAGTTGCTGGAGAACTCGCTGGATGCAGGCGCCACACGCGTCCGGATCGAGGTCGAGGGCGGTGGCCGCAAGCTGATCCGCATCGTCGACAACGGTCACGGAATGGTCCGGGACGATGCGCTGCTCGCATTCGAACGCCATGCAACCTCCAAGCTGCGAACCTCGGACGATCTGCTCTCGATCCGCACGCTGGGCTTCCGCGGCGAGGCGTTGCCTTCGATTGCGAGCGTCTCGCGGCTGACACTCGAGACTCGCGCCACTGAAGATGACGCGGGCACGGCGATTGAGATTGCCGGCGGCAGTATCCAGCGCGTGGAAGATTCCGGAATGCCCGCAGGCACGACCATCGCGGTCCGCGACCTCTTCTACAACACGCCCGCGCGGCGCAAATTTCTGAAATCGGAGCAGACCGAACTGGCCCACATCGCTGCGCTGGTGACGCATTATGCGCTGGCACATCCGTCGCGGCACTTCGAACTGCATTCCGCGACGCAGGCCCTGCTGGTGGCTCCGGCGGTAGCGACAGCGGGCGACCGGCTGTTCCAGATATTCGGGCGCGATACCGCGGCGTCGATGCTGACGACCGCAGCTGAGATCGACTTTGCACGCGCGGGACTGCCGGAGCCGCCGCCCTGGAAGCGCGAAGCCAACTATGCGCCGGCCGACCCGGGATTTCTGCGGATATCAGGGTTCGTCTCCAAGCCTGAATTGCAAAAGCTGAACCGGAATTCGATCTACGTGTTCGTCAACCACCGCCTGATCCGCGACCGCGTGGTGTTGCATGCGCTCACTGAGGCGTACCGCAACATCATTCCGCCGACGTCGTTCCCGGTCGTGCTGTTGTTTCTCGATATGCCGCCGCAGGAGGTCGACGTAAACGTGCATCCGGCGAAGACGGAGGTGCGCTTCCGCCAGCCGAGCTTTGTGCACGACTTCATCCGCGACACGGTGCGTACGACACTGATGACGGCGCGTCCGGCGGCAAGCTTTGCAACGGCGGTAAACGGATCGCAACTGGGGGCCAGCGCGTCGCTGCTGATCGATGTGAGCCCCATGCCGGGAGTGCCGAGCGACACGGTCTTCTCGCCACGGGCCGTCGCCGAATCCGGCACCGAGCCATCCGTCTCCGATGCGACCGGCTTCACGCTGCGAGCGCCGCTTGTGCCCGAATCTCCAGGCCGGCTTGCGTTCTCCGATCAGGGCATCGCCGTGGGATACGAGACTGAAGACGGATCGGCGAACGCTGTCGCGGCTCAGCCATTCGAGGCGGACAGTCCGGCAGAGACACTCAACGCGCTCGCCACCCTGAAGCCTCTCGGACAACTGCGCGACTCGTTCATCCTGGCTGCCAACGACGAGGGCTTGTGGATCATCGATCAGCACGTCGCCCACGAGCGTGTGCTCTTCGAAAAGATTCTGCGCGACCGCGAAGTCGAGCAGGTGCAGCGTCAGCGCCTGCTGATGCCTGTGCTGGTCGATTTGCTGCCCGCGCAGATGGTCTCGTTCGCAGCGATTGCGCGCGAACTGGAGTTGAACGGCTTTGAGGCTGAGCCATTTGGGCCGCGGACCCTCGCCATCAAAGCCGCGCCGGTGGGCCTGGAAGGCCGCGAACTGGAACGCATGCTGGAGGAAGTGCTCGCCGTCCCCGATCGCGAGCAGCAGGCGGAGAACGCCGAGACTCGCCGGCGGCGGATCGCTGCCTCCATCGCTTGCCACGCCGCGATCAAGATCAACATGCCACTGGACCCCCAGAAGATCGAGTGGCTGCTCATAGAATTGGGCAAAACCGAGCATCCGACGAGCTGTCCGCATGGCCGGCCCATCGCTTTGCGGTATTCTCATAAAGAGATACAACGTGCGTTCCAGCGCATCTAGCCGTTGCCCGGAGCGGACGAAAGGCCCGGGGCTGAAGCCCGGATTGATTTGTGCCGGTTTACCGCGGGCTAAAGCCCGCTGCTACTCCGACAGAACAGGTTTTTCAACAGCCTCATGGGAACGACTGACCCAGGTTGCCGTTGGGAATCCCGAGATATTGAAGCTCTACAACTGAATTTCGCACGACCTCATGCACCTCGTTCTTTGAAAAATAATCTGTAACCGGCCTGGACTCGGCCCCGAACCCTGAAACTCTCCAACGCCGCGCGCGAAGGATTGCTGTCGCCTTCGCTCGAACGAGCGCCGCCAGCAGGAAGGCATTCTCCACATTGAGCAACCCAAGTACTCCCGAAAATTCCAACTCGGCGATCCCGACCGCAGCGCAGCTTACAGGCGTTCGCCTGAAGCAGTGGCACCAACAGGGTGAAGCCCTGCTTACGATTGAGAATCTGCGCGGCTGGATTAATGCCGCGGGCCTCGTTCTCTTCACACCTCGTCCCCAGATCGCCTCGGCTGCGCCATCGCTGGTCGAAGCGGTGCTGGGTGAGCCCAACCCAAGTCCTACGCTCGAGCAGTCCTCGGAGGCCCGCAGCCTTCTTGGCCGCCTGGTTGCGGAAGGGCTTGCCGTGCCGCTCAACCTGCTGGGCCCCGGCGCGGGGACAGTTCATGCCGGAGCACCGGGTGACACGCCAGACTTCGTTGCTTCGACCGCTGTGTTCTCGTACATTTTCACTCTGCGTGGAGACAAGGCATGGAAGCAGCCTCCCGCGACCACCGGTGCGTTGAAGATCTCGAACCTGGCGCTCGCGGCGTACGAGGCGCTCTCGCAGCGCGGTCCGCTTTCTGCCTACGACCTGGCGACGGATCTGGGCAAGGAGGTCACGGAAGCCGCCGTGCTGCGTGCGCTCGGTGAGCTTTGGACGCACCTCCGCGTCGTTCCGCTGCTGCAATCCGATGGGCAGGCCACGCTGTGGGAATTGACCAGTGCGCGCTTCACCAAGCAGATCAAGGCGGGCGCCAATGCGGGCCAGCCGTCCGCGCTCTCGGCGCTGATTTCGCTCTATCTCGGCCAGGCCGTGGTTGCGGCCGAGGATGAGATTGAAAGCTTTCTCTCGCCGCTGGCCTCGCGCTCGCGCATCCGCGATGTCGTTCATGCGCTACTTTCGGCCCGCCAGTTGGATACGGTTGCAGTTGAGGGGCGTACGATGCTCCACGTCGCGGGCAGCCTGCCTACATTTCTCGCGCTGGAATCGGCAGTTGCGAAGCCGGAACTCGCTGAGATTGCGAGTGAGGCAGATTGGGCTGGTGTAGTTGAGACTGGCGAGGATGTGACGCGCATCGTCAAGTTTGTGCCCAAGCCGCGCAAGATCGGAACTGGCTATCTGGCGAAGGCGAAGCCGTCGAAGTTTGGGGCAAAACCTGGCCCATTCGAACGCGGATCGAAGCCCAGTTCGCGGCCCTCGTTCAAGGATCGGTCCGGTTCGGGTTTCAAGTCTGAATTCAAGCCGCGCACGGACAGCCGCGAGCGTCGCCCATTTAGCAAGCCTGCCTCGCCGGGCTTCGACAAGCCGTGGGACGAAGAGAAGGCGCGCAGGCTTGCTGCAGCGCGAAAACCATCTGAGGTTCACGAGAACGCTGCGGATGTGTCTGCGTCTGATGGAGAAGCCCCGCAGGCCCGTGCGCCACGCATTTACAAACCTCGCACCGAGGGCTCGGTAGATCGCCGCTCGTTTGGCGGCAAGCCATCGTTCCGGGGGAAGCCGTCCTTCGGCGGCAAGCCGTCGTTCCCATCCGAGGGTCGCCCTCCGCGCCGCGACTTCGCCCCACGGAAAGAGGGCGAGTCGAGGGATGCACGTCCTCCGCGGAAGACGTTCAGCAAGCCGGGCACGTTCGGGCGCAAGCGCGAGGGCTTTGCGGCGCGGGCATCCGGAGACGCGCGCCCACCACGCCGCGATTTTGCACCGCGTGGCGAACGACCAGCGTTTGATGCACCGCGAGCGCCTGGCTCTTATGCTCCCCGGCCGAAGGGCGATCGGCCCGGTGGTGACCGTGCGGGTGGCTACAAGGGTGACCGTGCATCGCGCCGTGAAGGCGATGCATCCGCGCCGCGCAAGCCCTATGCTCCACGGGGAGCGGGATTTTTCAGCGCCAAGCCGCGCCCGTCCGATAACAGGTCCGAGCGCGCTGCAAGCGCGCCGCGTGAGCGGCCTGATCGAGCCTCCGCCAGCGAGAGCGGCAAACGTGTGTATCGCAAGTTCGACGCGCCGCGCGATCGTCCTGCTCGCCCTTACTCCTCCGATCGTCCGGCACGGACTGAAGGTTTTGGTGGCGAGAGCCGCAAGCCGGCGGGAGACTTCGCGCCGCGGAAATTCGCCGGCAAGCCTTCGGGCAAGCCCGGCGGATTTGGCGGTAAATCCGGAGGCAAGCCGGGAGGCGGCTTTGCAGGCAAGAAGCCTTATTCGAAGTCCGGTACAGGCTTCCCGGGCAAGCCTACGAGCACGTTCGCCAAGTTCGCCGGTAACAAGAAACCGTTCGGCAAGCGGCCGCCGGCGCGCAAGTTCAAACCCTCTCAAGGTGAGTCTGCCTGATGAGTGACGCGCTCAAACCCACGACAGGAGCTGCTCCAGCAAACGCTCCTGCGAGTGCTACTCGCAGCCGGCCAGTTATTGCCATCGATGGGCCGGCTGGTGCAGGGAAGAGCACGCTGGCTGCTCATCTTGCCCGCCGCTTTGGGTTTCTCAACCTGGAGACGGGCGCAATGTATCGCGCGCTTGCGCTGAAAGCGATTGAGAGTGACTTCTCCTTCGACGAGGAGGAGCCGCTGCTCGAACTCGCTGAGTCGACACGCATCGATCTTCAGCCGCAACTCGAAGGCAACCGTGTCCTGCTCGATGGTATGGATGTTTCGCGGCGTATTCGCGAGGCGGACGTCACCTCCGCGGCCTCCCGAATATCCGTTCATTCTCATCTTCGCGCGTGGATGGTTCAGCAGCAGCGCGCTCTTGGAGCGGCAGGCGGAGTTGTGATGGAAGGCCGCGATATCGGCACCGCGGTGTTTCCCGACGCTGAAGTGAAGATCTTTCTTGATGCGGCTCCCGAAGTGAGGGGTAATCGGCGGTTTCGCCAGGTTCTTCCTACCGAAACAACCACCGCAAGGCAGACCCAGTCGCGCATGGATCCTCTTCCCGAAAGCGATGAGGAGCAGCGGCTAGCCCAGCAGGCGATTATCGACGAAATGCGGGAACGCGATCTGCGCGACCGTAATCGCGCCGAGTCGCCGCTCCGCCCTGCAGGCGACGCGGTAATCCTCGATTCGACCGCGATGACGCTCGGCGAGGTCCTGGCCCAGGCGGAGCAGATCGTCCTTGCCCACATCCCGCAAGACTGATTCCAGAGAGCTTTTGCGGTCGAATGGGGGCTCCGTAAGATGGTTAGTGTGGTCTATATGACACGAAATTGCCCTATTTCTTGTGCAAAAACGACAATTTTGAAGAATTGTGTCTTGAATCCTTGCCAACTATGCTAACCTTGCTCCATCGTTTGAAACAGATTGGTTTCAGGCGGCGACGTAATGTCGACCCCCGATTTGGATCTAGCGGAAATTCATCAGTACTAAGGAAATCAACAAAATGGAACAGGGAACAGTAAAGTGGTTTAACGACGCCAAGGGGTTTGGCTTCATCAGCCGTCAGAACGGCGAGGATGTTTTCGTACATTACTCGGCGATCAATTCGAACGGTTTCAAGAGCCTTCAAGAAGGTCAGGCTGTGCAGTTCAACGTGGTCAAGGGGCCCAAGGGTTGGCAGGCGTCTGACGTCCAGCCTCTCTAGTCTTCTCCCCTGAGTTTTCAGGGGTCGATCCGGCTGTCGCTGCATTCGGCTTCAACCAAGATTTGCGGGAGGGACGGCTGCGGCTGTCCCTCTTCGCCATTTAACTTACCGCCAGGTCATGGCTCCGCGGAGCTGCTCGGATTTGGGGGCGGGTCGATCTGCGTAACGCCGGGCAGGATCGTCGACGTTGCGCGGAACTTGCGGTAGTCGGAGCAGATGGCGCGGACGCTCCCGTTGAAGTTGATGAACAGCAAGACACGTGCGCCGCCCTGACCCTCGAACGAGGCGGGCAGCCAGACCTCGTCGTTTATCTTGGTCTGCTGCATCGCGAAGCGCGTGTCTTTCTTGACATTGACCAGCAGTCCGCCTCCCACCTTGAAGGCGTCGACGAAGTGGCCTTCCACCTTGACCAGCACATGGTCGCGCTCATCGATCCAGGCAGTTCCGACCAGATCCCGTACGATGCCCTCCGCGCGATTGCGGGTCTTCGCCCTGGGGTCGCCGGTGAAGTCGACTGCAATGGTGTCTCGACCGCTGAGTTGAACGCGGCGCGCATTGGTGAAGGCTCCCAGTTCAAGCAGGCGTGATACGGTAATCTCGTCGTCGCCCCGGGGCGTAGTCTCCTTGCCTTTCGCGTCAGCTTTTTCACGCTTTTCACGCCCCTTGGCTGCCTCTTTGTCGATATGCTCGTTTTCTTTGGCGATCTCGGCGGGAGAGAGGTCTTTCCCGTTCTTTTTTACGATACGGTGAACGGGCACGCCGTTGATCCAGAAGTGGTCGGCTTCGGTGACTGTCGCTTTCTTCGTACGGCCGTTCCCGTCGAATTCGTTCTCGGTCGTGAACGAGCGGAAGATGTAATCTTTCTGGACCGCTTCGAACTTGCGCTGGTTGGCTTCGACATCACGCATCAGGGCGACGACGTCCGGAAGTGGCGAGCTGCCTGTGGTTTCGTCCGGGCGCGAAGGAGGTGCATCCGGCTGAATCTGCGGCACTTCTTTCGACGCCGCAGGCTGGTCCGGTTCGGGCTTCGGTTGGTTCGCGTTCTGGGCGCGGCCCGAGAGGCTTACCAAGGCAGATCCCAGGAGGATCAGCGTTGCTGTTCGAATTTTGAACGTTACAGCGGCCATCTATACCTTGGACTCGCTTTGTCTCAGTTCAGGTGGTGACGGCGAGCTCTTCTTCAAGCTGTTGTTTTTCCGCGAGGGCAGTGTAGTAGCCGTTGCGGGCGATGAGTTCGTCGTGGGTTCCAAGCTCCGCGATGCGGCCGGCTACGAGCACGGCGATCTGGTCGGCGTTGCGCGCGGTGGAGATGCGGTGGGAGATGAAGATGGTGGTGCGGCCGCGCATGACTTCGCGCAGGCCGGAGAGGATGCGTTCTTCGGTGTACGTGTCGACTGAGGCGAGTGCGTCGTCGAGGATAAGGATGCGGGGATCGCGGATGATGGCGCGGGCAATCGCGGTGCGCTGTTTCTGTCCGCCGGAGAGTGTGATGCCGCGCTCGCCGACCTTCGTTTCGAAGCCATGTGGAAATTCGAGAATCTCGGCGGCGATGTGCGCGGTCGTCGCAGCCTCGAGGATTTCGGGCTGGGTCGCGTCGGGGCGGCCGAACGCGATGTTCTGGGCGATCGAGTCGGAGAAGAGGAACGTTTCCTGCGGCACGAAGCCGATCGCGGCGCGGAGTTCTTCCAGCGGCCGGCGGCGAATCGGTTCGCCGTCGATCAACACTGAACCGTCGGGCGCATCGTGCAGTCGCGGAATCAGACCGACCAGCGTGGACTTGCCTGAACCTGTCGGGCCGACGATGGCTAGCGAGGAACCGGCGGGAATTTTGAGGTTGATGTTGTGCAGGACTTCTGGTCCGCCAGTTGGGTAGGTGAAGCTGAGATTGCGGAACTCGATGTCGCCATCGATTGCAGTGGCGCTGGGGGCAAAATGAGGGGATTCTTCCCCTTCCCCTTCGGCAAGCTCAGGGTCAGGGTCAGAATGACAACTTAGTATCGGCGGATCGTCGACGATCGCGGGTTGTTGTTTGAGCAGCTCGTCGATGCGGATGACCGAGGCAGTGCCGCGTTGGAAGAGGTTGACGACCCAGCCGATGGCGATCATCGGCCAGATAAGCTGGACCATATAGACGTTGAATGCGGCGAAGTCGCCAACGGAGATGCGGTGTTGGACGACTTCGTGTCCGCCGACGAGCAGCGTGATCATCAGGCCGAGGCCGAGTACGAGTTCGAGCGACGGCCAGAGCATGGCCATCAGGCGGACGAGATGCAGCGAGCGGCCGATGTATTCGCGGTTGGCCGTTTCAAACGAGGCGATCTCGGCGTCTTCCTGGGCGAAGGCGCGGATGAGGCGCGCGCCGGAAAAGTTCTCCTGCGCTTTGGCGGAGATATCGGAGAACATCGCCTGGATGCGCTCGAAGCGGCGGTGAATGCGCTGGCCGAAGGACTGCACGAGGACGGACGCGAGCGGCAGCGGACCGACTGCGCAGAGCGTGAGCCTCGGGCTGATGTGAATCATGAACGGCAGAGCAGCCGCGGTGAAGACGAGGCAGTTCGCGGAGTACATGATCGCCGGGCCGAGAAGCTGGCGGACAGCGCTGAGGTCGTTGGTGGTGCGCGCCATGATGTCGCCGGTCCGATGCGTGTGGTAGAAACCGGCGGATTGGCGCTCGAGGTTGGCGAAGAGGTCGTTGCGGAGATCGAACTCGATCTCGCGGGAAGCGCCGATGATGACCTGGCGCGTGATGTAGAGGAAGACGGCGGACAGCGCGGCGACCAGCAGCAGGCGCAGCGCGTGGTGGATGATGATCGGTTCCGTGACTCCGTTGCGCTTCATATCGTCGATGGCGTGACCGACGATGCGCGGGAGGATTACGCGGACAACGTTGTAGGTGATGACCGCGACCCCTCCCCACGCCAGATCTTTCCAGTAGCGTTTGAGGTAGGGGTGGAGCGGTCGGATACTTTCGAGCATGCTGTCGGTGTCCCGGTTTCGGAGATGCTCTCTTTAGATGGTGGACGAGGCTTGCGGACTCGTCATTGTTTGATGGTCACGGGGGGCGTGGACGGATCCGCCTTCTTATCGGGCGCCGGCTGTGGAGTAGAGGCCGCGGGCGGGGTTGGCGGCGCCTTCGGGGCGGGCTGCTGGTCGCTCTGACTGATGAACTCGAGGTCGAAGACCAGCTCGGCCATTGCGGGAATGGTGGGAGGACGGCCGTTGGGACCGTAGGCGAGCTGGAATGGGATGAAGAGGCGACGCTTGCCGCCGACGTGCATGCCGGCGAACCCGGTGTCCCATCCGGCGACGACCTGGTGGCTGCCATACTGGAAGACGAACGGCTCCTGGCCGGGGTGGTCGTAGGACGAGTCGAACTTGGTGCCGTCGGTGAGATAGCCGGTGTAGTGGATGGTGTACCACTTGTGCGGTGCGGCGATTTCGCCGGTGCCTACCTTGACGTCGATGTAGTCGAGCGAGAAGCTGGACGGCTCGATGCCGAGGGTCTTCTGCAGCGCTGGGCCTTCGAACGGAGAGACGTAGTCGAGCTTAATGTTGGGCACGGTGGAGATGGTGTAGAGCGGCTTGGCGCACGGAGCGCCTGCGGGAAGCGCGGGGATCTTTGGTGAGAGGTCGGGCAGTTTGGCGCATGCGGCGTTTCCCGCGGCAGGGACATGATGGACAGCGACGGCTGGCTTGGCTGCGGGATGAGTGGTCTGTGCGGCGAGAGGCGCCGCGGCGGATGCGAGGAGTAGGAGAGCTAGCTTCATGTTGGTCCTATGATACTTGGAGAGCTGGGTTTGACGGTAGCACGGATAAAACCGTGTCCTTATCAGGGAGTGCGATAGACGACCGGGCCGGCGAGGAAGTCCGTGGCTCCGCCCACGCCCGCTCCGATGGCGCCGCCCAGAATCGCGAAAACCGCGGTGACGAGATGGCCGTCCTCGTTGCTGCTTTGTTGTGACTCGATCCCGGCACCGATCCCAGCGCCTGCTCCAGCACCGATGCCTGCACCGGTAAGGCCGGAGAGAAACTGACGCGAAAGTTTCAGGAGCGTGACCTCCTGCCGGCTGTAGAGCAGCCGGTGCGTGACGGGAATGAAGAAGATCGTCTGCGTCTTGGTGCAGGTGAGCGAGTCGTCGTCCGCTTTGACGAAGGAGCAGACGGTGGGGCGGTGCTGCGAAGAGACGCGGATGAGAGTGCCAGGTTGGATGGCCTGCACGCGCGACCAGTCGGAGCCGGCCTTCTGCTGGGCGCTCGCGGAGGGACAAAGCGCCGCGGCAAGTACCAGTAGTACGCCAAGAGATTTTTCACGGTCACTCAGGCTCATCGTTGCTCTCCGCACAACACTTTACCTGCGAACTGGTGCGGGTTCCAGTATGCGTGTCACATTATTCCCGCGCGAGGGAGTGGGGGGAGCGGGTGAGTTGCAGCCGGTGGGTGAAATCGAAATACGCAGATTCTGAACTTCGT
>DASWCA010000530.1:0-3590 GCA_036390355.1 Acidobacteriaceae bacterium | reverse complement strand
TTGGGTGTGGCGACGTTGCTGCTTGATCTGGGCAAGGCGTACGCGGGAGTCTTGATCGCAGTGCGCCTTGCGCCGGGCATGTATGACGTTGCCGTTGCGGCTGCGGTGGCGGCGGTGCTGGGGCATGTGTTTCCGGCGTGGCTGGGATTTCGCGGCGGGAAGGGTGTGGCCAGCGCGCTGGGCGTATTCCTGGCGCTGACGTGGCCGTCGGGGCTGGCGACCTTTCTTGTGTTTCTCGCGGTGTTTGCGCTGACGCGTTATGTTTCGCTGGCGTCGATTGTGGGATCGGCGACGTTTCCTCTGTTTGGGTTCCATTTTGTGAAGCCGTGGACACCGATGGTGGTGTTCGGATTTCTGTTTATCCCGGCGCTGATTATTGTGAAGCACCATGAGAATATTCGGCGGCTGTTGAACGGGACGGAGAGCCGGTTCGGGTCCAAGTCCGGGTCTGGAATCGCAACGGGGAAGGCGGGGGCATGAGTCGGATTGCAATACTGGGGGCCGGCGCGTGGGGAACGGCGCTGACGATCTCGCTGGCGCGGCGTGGCGGGCACTCACTGGTGCTGTGGTCGTATTCGCCTGAGCTGGCGGAACAGATGACGGAGACCGGCGAGAATGTGCCGTTTCTGCCGGGCTATACGGTGCCGGCAGACGTCGAGGTGACGTCGGATCTGGTGGCGTCGGTGTTTGAGGCGGATATCGTGCTGTGCGTTCCTCCTTCGGAACATATGCGGCGGGTGTTTGGGCAGATTGCGCCGGTGCTGACGCGGGACCAGATTGTGGTGAGCGCGACCAAGGGGCTGGAAGAGCCGAGCCTGCTGCGGATGTCGCAGGTGATTGCGTCGATGACGAACAACGTTTGCGGCGTGCTGAGTGGACCGTCGTTTGCGGCGGAGGTGGCGGCAGGGATTCCGACGGCGATTGTGGCGGCGGCAACGAAGTCTGAGGTGGCGTTGAAGATTCAGCGGGAGTTCAGCTCGCCGACACTGCGGCTGTATACGAACGACGATGTGGCCGGGGTGGAACTGGGCGGGGCGCTGAAGAACGTGATCGCGCTGGCCGCGGGCGTGGTGCATGGGCTGGACCTGGGGTATAACTCTGGCGCCGCACTGATTACGCGCGGGATTGCAGAGATTACGCGGCTCGCGGTGGCTTGCGGCGGGCGGCGGCAGACGCTGGCAGGCTTGTCCGGGCTGGGAGACCTGGTGCTGACGTGCACGGGGTCCCTCTCGCGGAATCGTATGGTGGGAACGGCACTGGGCCAGGGGCGGGCGCTTCCGGAGATTCTTGAGGACCTGCAGGGGAAGGTGGCGGAAGGAATTCGGAGCACGACTGCGGCTCTTGGACTGGCCGCTCGGTACGGGGTGGAGATGCCGATTACGGAGCAGATGGACGCGATTCTGCACCGGGGGAAGAGTCCGAAAGAGGCGATACGGGAGTTGATGGCGCGGCCGGGACGGGATGAGTAAGGCAGTTGCTGGTTGTTGGTTGTCGGTTAAAGCGAAGGCAAAAGCAAATACGGGGATTCTGGCTGCGCCAGAATGACAATACTTGAAATTGGGTGGCAGCCGCGAGTGGGTGCGGCTTTGCTCCACGGTTCCGCTAAAGCTTCGCGAGGTTCCGCTAAACTAGAGACAGCATGGCATTTTCCCTCTTTGGCAAGCGCAGGCCCGATTCTGAAACGGCAGACGAAGAACTAGAAGTGCGCGGGGACTCGTCCGCGGCTGGCGAAACTGTGGCTGAGAAGCGCGGCTTCTTCGACCGCATGAAGCAGGCTGTGACGCGGACGCGCGAATCGTTCTCGGATTCGATTGGGTCGGTGCTGGCGCTAACGCGCGAGATCGACGAGACATCGCTGACGGACCTGGAGGCGGTGCTGTTGGCGGCGGATATTGGCGCTGATACCGCGCGAACGGTCATTGAGAATCTGCGGCAGCGGGGGTTGCGGCAGGGTATTGAGGGCGGCGAGGAGTTGAAGCGGCTGCTGAAGATCGAACTGAAGCTGGTGCTTGACGGCGTGGCGACGAAAGATGTGGTTCCGGGCGCTCCGCCGGAAGTGGTGATGATGGTGGGTGTGAACGGAACCGGCAAGACGACCACTACGGGCAAGCTGGCGGCGTTTTATCGCGCGAAAAACCGGACGGTGCTGCTGTGCGCGGCGGATACGTTTCGCGCAGCGGCGATCGAGCAGCTTGAGGTTTGGGCGGCACGCAGCGAGGTGCCTATGATCAAGACGAAGACCGGTGGAGATCCTTCGGCGGCGCTCTACGATGCGTGTACGGCGGCGAAGGCGCGCGGGACCGATGTGCTGATTGTGGATACGGCGGGACGGCTGCATACGAAGACGGACCTGATGAAGGAGTTGGACAAGATGCGGCGGACGGCGGAGCGGCTGGTTCCGGGCGCGCCACACCAGACGCTTCTGGTGATGGATGCGACGACAGGACAGAATGGCCTGCAACAGGCTCGGCTGTTTACCGAGGCGGCGCGTGTGACGGGGATCGTGTTGACCAAGCTCGATGGCACGGCGAAGGGCGGGATTGTGCTGGCGATTGCGACGGAGCTGGGGCTGCCGGTGAAGTTTGTGGGTGTGGGCGAGAAGATGGAAGATATTCTGCCGTTCGATAGCGCGGCGTTTGTGGATTCGATGGTGAGGTAGGTGCTAGGTACTAGGTACTAGGTTCGAGGTGGGGAGGGCTCAACGGATACGCACGGGATTGACGTTGAGTACATGCGGCGGGCGCTGGAGTTGGCGCGGGCGACGGTGGGGCTGGCGTCGCCGAATCCGCAGGTGGGGTGTGTAGTGGTGCGGGACGGCGTGGCGGTTGGCGAGGGTGCGCATTTCTATGATGAGTTCGATCACGCGGAGATTGTGGCACTGAAGCGGGCGGGGGAGCTGGCGCGAGGTGCTACGGCTTATGTCACGTTGGAGCCTTGCAGCCATCATGGGCGGACGGGGCCTTGCGTGGATGCTTTGATCTCGGCTGGTGTGCGGCGGGTGGTGGCGGCTACGGTGGATCCGAATCCGCTGGTGAGTGGGCAGGGATTGGCGCGGATGAAGGCGGCTGGGATCGAGGTGATACTGGGCGTGTGCGAGGCCGAGGCGCGCGAGGTGAACGATGCGTTCGCGACGTTTATCCGGACCGGCAGGCCGATGGTGACTTTGAAGGCGGCGGTGTCGGCGGATGGGATGGTGGCGCCAGCGGCTTCGGAACGGAGGGAGAGGCAGATTCATTGGGTGACGGGAGTGGAGGCGCGGGCTGAAGTACAGCAGATGCGTCATGCGGCGGATGCAGTGCTGACCGGGATTGGGACGGTGCTGGCGGACGATCCTAAGCTTACGGATAGAAGCGGCGGCAAAAGACGGCGGTCACTGCTGCGCGTGGCGCTGGATTCGCGTCTGCGGATGCCGCTGGATTCACAACTGGTCCAGTCGGCGAGTGGGGATGTGCTGGTGTTTTGCGATGAGGAGGCTGAAGCGGAGGGGGTTGCAGTGTTCGAGGCTTCGGGAGTTGAGGTAATCCGCGTCGCCGGTGCACGCGGCAGGCTGGATTTAGGGGCGGTTCTGGACTTGTTGGCGAAGAGGAAGA
>DASWCA010000529.1:0-5021 GCA_036390355.1 Acidobacteriaceae bacterium | reverse complement strand
CCCACGTCCCGAATGGAGCGTGCGTGAAATCCGTCGCTGGCCTCGGCTGCTCCATACACGCCCGCTATGCGGTCCACAAATCCTTGAACCTGCGCGTGGCCGACCGGCTCACGCAGGATTCCTACGGTCATGAATGCGAGTTTGGACGGCATGGGGAGCAATGTAGCAAGGCTGTCGCCGCATTGTCACGATGTTTCGTCCGAATCGATAGCGGAAGTTGGGCGAGTTCTGAACCGAGGTAGAATTTCGCTCATGTTGAACCAGCCAGACTGGCCTGATGAGCTTGACGCGTTGAACGCGGCACCACAATATCATGCGCTCTTGTTTGAGAATGAGTTTGTGCGTGTGCTTGATACACGGGTACCGCCGGGACAGACGGTTCCGCTTCACACCCATCGATGGCCGAGCGCCCTGTATATCCTGAGCTGGAGCGACTTCGTGCGCCGCGACGGGGAGGAAGCAACCGTGGGGGACAGTCGCATTACCGGGATTCCTCCGGGGAGTGCCCTGTGGTCCGGGCCGCTGCCGCCGCACACCCTGGAGAATGTCGGCGCATCCGAGCTGCGGGCGATCAGCGTTGAGTTGAAGAGCGCAAAGTAGGGTCTGTCCGCAAAGTAGGTTGAGAGAGAACAAACAACTGCAAAGGCAAGAGCTGGCTGGGGGAGGTTTTACATCCCCACCCATCGTAAGGACTGTTCAGTTGCATGACATCCTTTACAAGTTGTTCCGGGACATGGTTTACACTCCCGCCGCGAGCGAAGCGAGCGCGGGAGCGTAAACGGATGGCATGGAAGACGATGGACGTTCATGAGCAGCGAGTGCGTTTTGTGGTTGCGGCGTTCCGTCGGGAGAAGCCGTTGGGGGCTTTATGCGCGGAGTTCGGCATCTCCCGGCCGACGGGATACCGCTGGTTGGAACGCTATCGCGCCGGCGGGGTGGAAGGCATCGCCGAGCACAGCCGCAGGCCCCATCACAGTCCCGCTCAGACGGCCGTCGAGCGCGAACAGCAGGTGGTCCAGATGCGTCTGCGGTATCCCGACTGGGGTGCGCGCAAGCTCCAGGTCCTGCTCGATCGCGACGGTGTCGCGCTGACGCGCAGCACCATCCACCGCATCCTGCTGCGTTACGAGCTGGTGCGAGACCGGGACCGCCACAGCCCGGCCACGCAGCGCTTCGAGCGCGGTGCGGCCAACGAACTCTGGCAGATGGACTTCAAGGGGCCCAGCCGCTGGCCACAGCCGGTCGGACCCCTGTCGGTGCTCGACGACCATAGCCGGTACCTGATCGCGCTGGCCGCCAACGGCAGCACGCTCGCCGGTCCGGTCCAGCAGCAACTCATGGAAGCCTTCGAGCGTTGCGGCCTGCCCCAGGCCATGTTGATGGACCACGGCACCCCATGGTGGAGTCCCAAGGCTGGCTCGGGAACCCACCTGGCGCTCTGGCTCATGCGCCAGGGCATCCAACTCTACTGGAGCGGTATCCGCCATCCTCAGACGCAAGGCAAGGTCGAACGCTTCCACGGTGCGCTCCAACGCGCGCTCGACCGGCGCGGACCGCTGCCCTCTCAGCCACAGCTCTGGCTCGACGGCTATCGCTGGGAGCACAACCACATCCGTCCCCACGAGGCTCTGGCCATGCAAGTCCCCGCCAGCCGCTGGCAACCCAGTCCACGCCGCTACAACCCAAACCCAACTCGCTGGGCCTATCCGGAAGGCGCCTGGGTGCTCAAGGTCGACTGCCAGGGGAAGCTGGACCTGAAAGGAAGAAAATGGCACGTCGGCAGGGCGCTTGCCGGAGAGCATGTTCAGCTACTGCCCATCGAACAGCGCCTGATGGTCTTCTTCTGCTCCACCCTGATGCGCGAAATCGACCTCGTTGCCCAGCGCTCCACGATCGTGCAGCGCTGGGCAACCGATCCTGCAACCACAACAGAAATGTAACGCATCTCCCGAGACACTCTGTAACGAATGTCATGAGTCTTGACAGAGGACGCGATGGATGGGGCACCCGATCGTTTGTGGCTGGATGTGAGAGGACAACTGCAACGGCAAAAGCAGTCCCTACGGGATGACAAACAAAGAAAGGATTGAACTGCCTAGTGGCCGGCGGCTTCTTCGGGGAAGAGGCGGATGTCGTCTACTCCGCGGTAGCGTTCGGCGTAGTCCATGCCGTAGCCGATGACGAACTGGTTGGGGATCTTGAAGGCTACGTAGTCGGCCTCGATGGGGACGAGGCGGCGCTCGGGTTTGTCGAGGCAGGTGGCGATCTTGAGCGAGGCGGGCTTGTGCTGGAGCATCAGGCCGCGGAGGTAGCTGAGGGTGAGGCCGGTGTCGAGGATGTCTTCGACGATGATGACGTGCTTGCCCTCGATGGGGTTGTCGATGTCCTTGATGAGCTTGACGGCGCCGGAGGAGACGCGAGCGCGGCCGTAGCTGGAGACGGCGACGAAGTCGAAGGTGTTGTCGACCTGGATGGCGCGGGCGAGGTCGGCGAGGAAGATGGCAGCGCCCTTGAGGACGCCGATGAGGACGATGGACTGGCCGGCGTAGTCGGCGGTGATCTGTGCGCCGATTTCACGGGTGCGGTCGGCGATCTGGTCTTTGGTGTAGAGGACTTGCATGGACGAGGCGGGGGGAAAGGTGGGAGTGCTGATGGACATTAACGTCAGAGTAGCGCGAATGGGCGCGGAGGGAAAGGGTGTCTATACTTTAATCAAGCGAGGCGTATGTATCCCTATATCAATATCGGCCCGGTGCACCTGGGTACGTTCGGGTTGTTCCTGTGGCTGGCGGCGGTGATGGCGATCGTAGTGCTGCATAAGAATTTCAAGCGGAATGGCGTGGATGCCGACGCCTTGAACGTGGTGGCGTTCGTGGTGATTGCCGGTGTGATTGGCGCTAAGGCGTGGCATGAGCTGCAGAATTTGTCGGAGCTGCGCTTGTCGATGCGACAGATCGCGCTGCCGGGGTGGGGGCATCCTGTCGATGTGCTGCTGGGTTTTCTGCATTGGTTCCAGGCTGGATTTGCGTGGTTCGGCGGAATGCTGGCAGGGATTGCGATGCTGATGTGGCAGGGGCGCGAGGCCCGCTTCAAGAGGCCGTTGGCGGGAACTCAGGGCAAGCCGGTCGGTCCGCTGCGGATGTTGGATCTGGCGGCTCCGGCGGCGGCTATTGGGTATGGCGTGGGACGCATTGGCTGCCTGACCTCGGGCGATGGAGACTATGGGATTCCGACGACGTTGCCCTGGGGCGTGCATATGTCCCCGGATGCGCTGGTGCCTACGACGGCGCTGGTGCAGCCAACGCCTGTGTATGAGTTGCTGTTCTCGCTTGTGCTGGCCTGGTGGCTTTGGCGACAGGCGAAGAAGCACCTGCCCGTCGGCGTCCTCACTGGAGAGTATTTGCTCCTTAGCGGCATCGGGCGATTCCTAGTGGAGTTTGTGCGGGTGAATCCGCGGCTTTATTGGGGAATGAGCAATGCACAAGTGGCGGCTTTGGGGAGCGTAGCTATTGGGCTGGTCTTGATGGTGCTCGCGCGGATGCAGAAGGTGCAGTGGATGCCGGAGCTGGTCAGCCATCCGAGGACATAGGCATCGGTGGTTAGTTCGTAGAGAACGGTTCT
Source organism: Acidobacteriaceae bacterium (assembly GCA_036390355.1). Classification (GTDB taxonomy): domain Bacteria; phylum Acidobacteriota; class Terriglobia; order Terriglobales; family Acidobacteriaceae; genus Edaphobacter. The sequence continues at coordinate 1,400 of DASWCA010000529.1, read as the reverse complement.
ACAAACTAACCCGGGTTGTATGCGTCAGCGTGCCATCTCTTCGCTAAGGGGCTTCTGCGGAGCTGCGAAGAATGCCTCGGAGATGAGGCCGCCGAGGATGGCTCCCAGAATCGGGGCTATCCAGAAGAGCCAGAGCTGGCTCAGTGCCCAGCCTCCTGCGAAGAGGGCGGGTCCGGTGCTGCGGGCGGGGTTGACCGAGGTGTTGGTGACCGGGATGCTGATGAGGTGGATGAGGGTCAGGCAGAGGCCAATGGCGATGGGGGCGAATCCCTTCGGCGCGCGCTCGTCGGTGGAGCCGAGGTTGATGCGCTGATGGTATCGCTCGGAGACGTAGAGTTCGAACGCGAGGATGCTACCACGTCTCTGCGGGGTTGTTGGCGCAAAATTTCTGTGACAAAGGGACCGGCGCCGGAATAGGCAGCCATGGGCGACGGGGCGAGGTTGCGATCAGAGGTGCTTGAGGTAGGCCTTGGCGGCGGCTAGTTCGGGGAAGAGGCGCTCTTCGACCTGGAACTCGCGGGAGTGGACGCAGCGGCGGCCGGCTTTGACTCGGACGGGGTGCTTGAGGTGGAGCATCTCGTGGTAGAGGAGGTACTCGATGGCGCAGCGGGGAGTGTCGGGGCGGTCGAAGACGCGGCTGACGACGATGGTGTTGTGGGCCGCATCGTAGTGGCCGAGCATGCGGCGGGCGTGGTGGGCGCTCCAGGTGAGGGTGGGGCGGCCGAGGAGGCCGTGGAAGAAGCGGGTGTTGAGGGATTCGAAGACCTCGTCGAGGTCGTAGTGGTGGCCTACGGGGGTGAGGATGCGCTTGCGGCCGCGGGTCTGGCGGATGTGCTCGGCCTGACGGGAGACGGCCTCGGAGGAGACGTGACGGCGGTAGCGGTCGGCGTGGATGGGGGCGATGGGCTTCTTGTAGAGCTTGGCGAGGAGGATGTGGGCGATGGCGTGGTGGACTGAGTCGGGGGCGTGCTCGAGCAGGTCGGAGAGGCGGACGTGCAGGCGGCCCTCGCGGAGCCGGATGGTGGTGTTGAGGGAGGTGAAGCGGCGAAAGCGGATGTCGAGCGGTGGGATGGGAGCCCGGGGACGGAGATCGCGGTACTGCTCTTCAAATATGGGGATGAGTGTGGAGGGCACTGTTTTTCGTGATTAGCACGGAGGGGTGTGGGTTAGGGAGTGTGGGGCAGGTTAGTGCGTGGCTGTTAGTGGACGCCAGAAGGTGCCCGCCGGATTTTGTGGCGCGGTTGAGGAAGTCGGATCGCTTACGCGATTACCCACCTTACCCGCGATGAGATTGCAGCGAAGATGGGGCACCTGGCTACTGCCTCAGCCGTGATGAGCGGTGCCTAACGTGGGAGGGTGACGGGTTCGTTCTTGTGCTGCTCTTCCTTGGCTGGCGGGTG
>DASWCA010000528.1:0-9912 GCA_036390355.1 Acidobacteriaceae bacterium | reverse complement strand
TGGGTGAGGCCCTCGGCGAGGTTGGTGGGACCGTAAAAGTCGAGGACTGCGGCGACTTTGGGCAAGTCGGTACAGCCGGGCGGGTCGAAGGTGGCGGGCGCGTAGGCTGCCATCAAGGCGAGGTGGCCTCCGGCCGATCCGCCGTAGGTGATCACGCGATTGAGGTCGAAGTTGAAGTTCGCGGCGTTTCGCTTGACCCACGCCATGGCGCAGCGGACATCCCAGATGGCGGCGGGCGCGGGTGCGTCTTTTGCATTGCGGTACTGGACGGTGACAACGCTCATGCCGGCGGCGAGTAGCGCGCGAAAGCCACCGTACGAGCTCGGGCGATCGCCGCGGACCCAGCCTCCGCCGTGGAACTGAATGACGACGGGCGTGGGCTTGTCGGATGGCACGCGGTAGACGTCGACGTGCAAATCCATCGTGCCGGGGGCGGCGGTGCTGGGGAGCGGTGCGCGGATGCCGCTTGGCGTGCCGGGATCAGGCGAGGCGCTGGGATTGGGGATAAGCAGGACGTTTTCGAAGACGATGTTGTCGGTTTCGATGGGTTTGACGGCGCTCCAGCTTGCGACATCTGCCCAGGCTGGGGCAGCTGCGGCAGGTGCCTGAGAGAAGGCGGGGAGGGCCGTGAGTGTGAGGGTCAGGACTGCCGGATGGAATCTGCGCATAGCTTTTCCTCGGACTGCTGGTGGCGACTATCGTAATCGGCGGAGAGGGGGGATGCCAAATTGGAAATTATTTCTGGATGACAGACGATTCGCGATGCTGCTACGCTTTCGGCCATGGCCATCTCCGCTAAGACCACATCTTCGCTCTCCCGAATCGAATCGATTTTCGTCTTTGTGCTGCTTGCGACACTTTTCGTTCAGGCTCAGGCGCCGCCGCCCGACGCTCCGCCGCAGACGAACGTTCCGGTGCGCGCTCCGCTGAATCCGAAGCTGCCTACGCTGTTCATCGTTGGCGACTCTACGGCGAGCAATGGCCCGAACCTGGGCTGGGGCGACCATCTGGCGAACTATTTCGATACGACGAAGATCAACGTGGCGAACCGGGCGCACGCGGGCCGGAGCAGCCGGTCGTATATGGTCGAGGGCGCGTGGGACAGGACACTGGCGGAGATCAAGCCCGGCGATTACGTGATGTTGCAGTGGGGCCACAACGACGGCGGCGATCTGGGTGGAGCGAAGCCGCGCGGCTCGCTGCATGGCCTTGGCGAAGAAACGCAGGATGTGCCGCAGACGGTCGGTGTGATGGCTGGGAAGACCGAGACGATCCACACGTATGGCTGGTACAACCGCAAATATATTGCCGATATCGAGGCCAAAGGTGCGACCCCGATGATGCTCTCATTGACCGAGCAGGATATCTGGGTGCCGGATGCGAATGGGGTTCCGCAACTGAAACATGGCATGGCCGGATACGACAAAATGGAGCAGCAGATTGCCGAGACAGCTCACATCGCCTACATCGATATGGGCGCGGTGGAATCTGAGCGCTTGCAGTCGATGGGACAGGAAAAGGCACATCTGCTATTCCCTATCGACCATACGCATACAAGCGCCGAGGGAGCCGAGGAGAACGCACAGTCGGTGGCGATCGCGCTGGAGATGGCGAAGTCACCGCTGGTGGCTTATCTGAAGGAGAAGCTGCCGATCCCGCCGACGCTGGCTGCAGCCGCCAAATAGAACGGCAGAGGATACTGATCGGTCGAGGAAGCAAACACTTACTTCTTGAATTTTGGCGGATACTTGCCGATCAATTGGGTGACAGCCTTGTCAATCTTCTGGTCGGCTTCCTTGTTTGCAGCTTCGGAGGCACTGAGGGTAATAGTGCCGCGCCACAGGAGTTTGTAACTCTTCGTGTCGTACATATCGATGACCAGCGTGTCGACCGGAATATCCTGCAACGCTGCCTGTGAATCCATGAAGCCTGCAGAGCCCCATCCGCGCTGCCACATGAAGTCGCCGAGAGAGGTATAGAAGGTCGTGTATTCGTCTTTGTCCCTGGTCGCTTCGACGGCGGCGATGGTGACGTCTCCGCCTTTTGCCACCTCGGTCATATACCGGCCGGCAATATCGCGGTTCAGGGCGAGGGTAATCCGGTTTTCGACCGTCGGGTCGGTCGCATGGACCTTGTTCCAGGTGTAGGTCTTGAATTTCGCGAAATTGACGGTGTGGTCGTAGTCGATGGTGACTGTTTGGGCCAGAATCGGCGCTCCTGCCGTGGCGACGCCAAAAAGTACGGCCGCAACCAATCTCGCGAAGTGTTTCATGATGCCCTCCAAAACGTTAGGGAATTGAACTCCGCCCAGTCGCGGAACAGGCCGCCCAACTCGATCTTCTCTTCTAGCCTTTGAAACGTTGGAGATACCGGCAAAGACGCGCCGAATCGTGATTTGAATGTAAAAGGTTTGCCGTCCGGCGCTATCGAAGGGCCCCGATGCCTCCGCCTCAGCGCAAACATCGCGTAAACTTGTACTTGGGCAGTTAGATGCTCGCGAAATCCTGAAGGACACCCAGTTTGCTCAACAAGTTACTTGCAAAGGTATTTGGAACTAATAACGAACGTGCGGTAAAGCGCATGATGCCGACGGTCGCGCAAATCAATGCGCTGGAATCGTCTGTCAAAACGCTCTCCGATGAAGAACTGCGCGCGAAGACCGGCGAATTTCGCCAGCGCGTCGCCGATTACGTGGCGGCGCAGAAGATCGATCCGGCCGATCCGGATGCGGCGGATGCAATTCGTACCGCCGAGAAGGCGGCGCTCGACGAGATCCTTCCAGAGGCGTTCGCCGTGGTGCGCGAGGCAGGCGTACGCGCGGTGCAGATGCGGCACTTCGATGTGCAACTGATCGGCGGGATGGTGCTGCACTCAGGCAAGATCTCCGAGATGAAAACGGGCGAAGGCAAAACACTGGTCGCCACGCTTCCCTGCTATCTGAACGCGCTGGCGGGCCACGGGGTTCATGTGGTCACGGTAAATGACTACCTCGCAAAACGCGACGCCGAATGGATGGGAAAGATCTACGGCTTCCTCGGACTGTCGGTTGGCGTGATCGTGCACGATCTCTCCGACGATCAGCGCCGAGAAGCTTATGGCTCGGACATCACGTACGGGACGAACAACGAGTTCGGCTTCGATTATCTGCGCGACAACATGAAGTTTGACCTGAAAGACATGGTGCAGCGCGGACACTACTTCTGCATCGTCGACGAGGTGGACTCGATCCTGATCGATGAGGCGCGGACGCCGCTGATCATCTCCGGGCCGACGGACCAGACGACGGACAAGTATGCGCGGGTGAACCTCATCATTCCGGAGTTGGAACTGGGTGAGTTGATAGAGACGCTGGAGACCAAGACGTGGTCCGGCGACTTTGTGGTGGACGAGAAGGCGCGCGCCATCACCGTGACCGACGAGGGCTGGGAGAAGATCGAGAAGCTGCTCGGCATCGGCAATATTGCCGATCCGGAGAACTGGGATCTGAAGCACCACGTCGAAGTCGCGATCAAGGCGCACCATCTTTACAAGCGCGATGTGGAGTACGTCGTCAAAGACGGCGAGGTCATCATCGTCGACGAGTTCACCGGGCGGCTGATGCCGGGACGGCGCTGGTCGGATGGGCTGCATCAGGCAGTGGAGGCGAAGGAAGGCGTGTCGATCCGCAAGGAGGACCAGACGCTTGCGACGATCACCTTCCAGAACTACTTCCGCATGTACAAGAAGCTTTCGGGCATGACAGGAACGGCGGAGACCGAGGCGGCCGAGTTCGACAAGATCTACAAGCTCGAGATTGTGGTGATTCCGACCAACCGCACGATGCGACGGATCGAGAATGCGGACGTGGTGTACCGTACGGCGAAGGAAAAGTATTTTGCCGTGGCGGACGAGATCACACGCCTGCACGAAGAGAAGCAGCCCGTGCTCGTGGGCACGACCTCGATCGAGAAGTCGGAGTTGCTTTCGGAGATTCTGAAACGCAAGGGCGTTCGGCACGTGGTGCTGAATGCGAAGTTCCACGAGAAGGAAGCGGAGATCGTGGCACAGGCGGGGCGGCTGGGGATGGTGACGATTGCCACCAACATGGCCGGCCGCGGAACGGACATTCTGCTGGGCGGCAACTCCGAGTTCATGGCGCGGCAGGACCTGGTGAAGAAGTCGCAGGCGCGCGCCGTGTCGGCGGCGGAGGGAGCGATTTCGCCCAATGCCGGCCCGGGAATGGTGCGATTTTATTACGCGAGCCAGGAGTTCGAGACGACGCAAGCCGCGTGGGATGCGGCAATCGCGTCGCATCTGGCGACCGCGGAGAAGGAGCACGAAGCCGTCGTCGCGGCCGGCGGCCTGCATATTCTGGGCACCGAGCGGCACGAGTCGCGGCGCGTCGACAACCAGCTTCGCGGACGTGCGGGACGGCAAGGCGATCCCGGGTCATCGCGATTCTTTCTGTCCCTCGAAGACGATTTGATGCGGATCTTTGCGCGTGAGTGGGTGAGCACGCTGCTGCAACGGCTGGGCATGGAAGAGGGCGTGCCGATCGAGAGCCGCATGATCTCCAAGCGCATCGAGGCCGCGCAAAAAGCGGTCGAGACGCAGAACTTCGAGTCGCGCAAACACGTGCTTGAGTACGACGACGTGATGAACAAGCAGCGCGAGGCGGTATATGGCCTGCGGCGGCAGTTGATGGAGGGAGTCGACCAGAAGCAGCTGATCACCGAAGATTATGTTTCGACGATCCTCTCCAACATCCTCGACGAGTTTGCGCCGGAGAAGGAGCACGCCGACGAGTGGAAGATGGATGCGATTTTCTCGCAGGTGTACGACGTGTTCGGCGCGAAGTTGAATGAGGGCCCGGACGCGATCGATGCGCATGCGCTGAACCGCCACGAGCTTGGCGAAACAATCTTCGAAAAGGTGCGGGAGCGCTACGACGTCAAAGAGCAGATCCTCGGCGCGCCCGCCATGCGCTACCACGAGCGGATAGTGATGCTGAGCGTGCTGGATGGACTTTGGAAGGACCATCTGCTGGCGATGGACCACCTGAAGGAGGGCATCGGGCTGCGTGGATACGCCCAGCAGGATCCGCTGGTGGCCTACAAAAAGGAGTCGTTCGAGATGTTCGAGGCGATGATGATCCAGTTCCAGCAGGACACTGCGCGTCATCTCTTTCGAATGCAGATCATTGGACCGGACGGAAATCCGATCGAGAGGCTCGATCAAATGCCTCCGCGCGGACCGTCGGAGCCTCCGACGTTGCAAGGATCTTCCACTCCAAGGCAACCGCTGCCAGCTTCCTCGGGGCAAGCGAGACTGCCGATGGATCTGGATAGCGAGGTACAGACTCAGGAACGGCCTTCCGTTCCGATCCATACGCGCGCTCCGTCGACGACCATCGACGAGTTGGAGAAGGAATTTCAGCGCAAGAAGAAGCGGGAGCTGGAGCAGGCGCGCACGGCGGGTTCCGGTGAGAGTTCCAACGGCAGCGGACCACGCGTGACTGGAGAAAAGGTTGGACGCAACGATCCGTGCCCGTGCGGCTCTGGGAAGAAATACAAGAAATGCCACGGGGCGCAGGCGTAAGCATAGTTGTCAGTTGTCAGTTCTCAGTTGACAGTTTCTCGGTCTTCAGCGGCGGCCAACGCAGCAATGTAGGCGTATCAGCTACTTCTTTTCCAGATCGTCCATCAGCACCCTGGCTTTGACAGCGAGGTTGTTCGCGCCCTCGGCATCGCCCGAGTTCAGCGCTTTCTGGGCTTGATCGAGGAAGTTGCGTATCTGTCTGACCTGTTTCTTCTGTTCATCGGCGGTCTTGGCGGGTAATGCCGCAATCCGCTTGAGGATCGATGCGATCAGATCTTGAGCCTGTTGCTGGCTCTGGGGCGCGGCGTCGCCCCCGGTGGTGAGCGTTCCGATAGCGAGTGTGGCTGGGCCGGCGGCGCTTGCGATCTGCGTGGGAGGCTGAACCTCCTCCTTCGGCGCGGCGGGCTTCCTCCTTGGGGCTGGTTTTGGCGGACGCGGGGGAGGCAGAGGACTAAACTCCGGCGGAGGAAGGAGCGCTACTTCGGGAGGAGCGTCGGAAGGCTCGGGCGTCTCGAGCTCGATCGGCGATAGAGCACCCTGGGGAAGTACGGCGCGCACACTCTTATGCCGGCATCCCGCGAGACCCAAGGCAAGAATCGGCAAGAGAGCGAGCACACGTCCAGCACTGCCAAATCCAAAGGCAAGACGGTTCGTGAGATGATGCCGTTCGATCAAACGATCTCCTTCCCTTCCATGTTAGTAGCAATCGTGTCCGGCATATCTGCGTCTGTGTCCTGGGAGACATTTTCCGGGCGGCCATTGGGGCCGTAGGCGAGAAATGTTGGGTTCTTGCGGGCTTCGCTTGGAGCAGGAGCGGAGATGGGGATGTGGAGCGTGAAAGTCGTGCCGCGTTCGGTTGAGCCCGGATCGGCGTTCGAGCGGACCTCCATCGCGCCGCCGTGCAGTTGCAGAATGCGATAGGTCGTCGCCAGGCCAATGCCGCTTCCCTTGGGCTTGGTGGTGAAGTAAAGGTCGAAGATGCGCGGCAGCAGCGTGGGAGAGATGCCAACGCCGTTATCGGCAATTTCGATGACCGCGAGGCGCTGGTCGCGGCGCAACGACACACGAAGCAGGCCGCCTGCCGGCATTGCCTGCATGCCGTTGAGCAGGAGATTCAGCAGCGCCTGGCGCATCAATTCGGCGTCGACGCGAACCGGCACCGCGGCGGACGGCGACTCGGACTCGACACGGACCCCGTGCTCCTTGAGTTCCGCGCCGGCGAGTTCGAGCGTCTGGTCGATAACACGGCGGAGGTCATGCTCGCGAAGGTCAAGCTCCATGGGTCGCGAAAAGTCGGCAAGGGTCTCGACCACGCGGTCGAGGCGATGCATCTCGTCTGCGAGAATCTCGACATGCTTCTGGGCGCTATCGCGTTCGAAGGATCCCGCAGCGAGCTTTCCGCGGAGCAACTCCAGGTGGACGACCATCGCATTGATGGGATTCTTTACCTCGTGGCCGACATTTGCCGTAAGTCTTCCAATGGCCGCAAGGCGGCGCGCGACTTCAAGCTCCTGCTCCAGTTCGAGCGCGGACCCGGTATCGCGAAGCGTCAACAAGGTGCCCATATCGTTACCGCCGTCACTCGATAGCCCATCGCTGGTGCGGGCGATCCGATCAAGGGATATCTGCACCTGGCGGCCGTCTTCGAGGGAAACCGTGTCGGCCGAAATCTGGGCTCCTCTTTCGAAAGCAGCCAATATAACAGCGCCAAGCCTGGTTTCAGGAGAGAAAATCTGTTCGAGCCGCATCCCCACCATATCTTCGGCCAGCGGAGCATCGTTGTCGCCGTCGCGGCGCTCGATAAAATGCGCCACCGCGTCGGAGACCATGACGGCGCGGCCATCCGCGGCGACCAGCAGGACGCCATCGCGCAACGTGTCGAGCATCTGATTCAGGTTCGCCCGGAGTGCGGTATATCCCTCTTCGCGGCTCCTCATCTCGCGGCCGAGACGGTCGATGGTGCGGTTGACACGGCCGATCGGATCGGCGTTCTCCGACGGCGCCTCGAGCAGCAGTGCCGGAGGTTCGGCGGGCAGATTTTCTGAGCTATCGCCTCGCGGAAGGGTCAGGCGTTCCAACTGTTCCCCGATCGTCTTCAGTGGATGCAGCGCCACGGTCGAGAGCAGCGCGGCAGCCACCACCGATGCCAGAATTGCCAGTAGCGTAAGCTCCAGAGCGGCGCTCAGCCACGGTTGATATGCATTACGTAGAAACGTCGACCTGACTCCGACGTGGACCACCAGGAACGGCATTCGGTTGCGATCGAGCGGCACCGCAATGTCGAGGACCCTGGGAGTCCCGAAGACCTCGCGCATCTGATGCAGGACGCTACCGTCGCGCAAACGGTCGAAGCTGTCGCGATAGGCCGCCCGCTGATTCACCGCGTCTGGGTCGGTCGAGACAATGGTGAAACCGTCGGCGTCGGTGACACTGACATCCTGCACCGTGGGCGAGTAGCGAACAATCCCGTCCATTCCATTCAGCAGATCGTCGTTGCTGCGCAACGCATCAATGACCGCCGCGTGCAGTGCAGCGTCGGCATCGGCGGCATCGGGAGAGAGGGTTGGCGCTGGAGGATGCGCGCGCAGGCCCGTCTCGAATGCCTGCCGCGTGGCCAGAAGCACCTCGTGTGCGAGCACATCGTTGTCCGCTGATGTTTGCTCCACGCGCTGGCGAAGAAGTTCGGCGAGGAAGACGGCAGAGAGCACGAGCACGATGGCGAACGTGAGACCGCTGGCCGTCAGCACGAGCTTCGTTCGAAGGCGCATTGGATTACTCCGCCGCAATGGCCGGCGCTTCTACGTCGGAGGCCGCGGCATTCGCGGCGCTCGAATACTCCTTGAGCTTGTTCTGCAACGTCTTGGTTGTGATGCCGAGAATCTCCGCCGCGCGCGTCTTGTTGTTATGGGTGGAGTGGAGCGTCTTCAGGATGAGTTGACGCTCGGCTTCATCCACCGTAGTGCCGACCTCGACACTGACCGTACGGTCGTCGTCGCGCGCAGGCGCCGCAGGCGTCGTGTGAGCCTGGGCCGCGTGCAGAGGAGCTATGCGCGTCGCGTATCCTTGTTCGCCGAAGTGCGGCGGCAGGTGTTCGGTGCGCAGCATCCCGGAGCCGGCCAGGATGGTTGCGCGCTCGATGGTGTTGCGCAACTCCCGCGCATTGCCCGGCCAGTCGTATTCAAGCAGCCGCTGGAGAAGTCCCGGCGTGATGCCCGTAATCGTGCACTTGTGACGCTGGTTCATGTCTTCGATCATCTTCGCGGCGATGGCGGGAATGTCCGAAGCGTGCTCGCGCAGCGGGGGCATCTGAATATTGAATACGTTCAGCCGGTAGAAGAGGTCGCCGCGCAACTGGCCGCTCTGTACCGCTTGCTGCGGGTCCTTGTTGGTCGCGGCGACGACGCGCACGTCGACAGGCGTTTCAGCTTTGCTTCCAAGGCGGCGCAACTTGCGGTCTTCGAGCACGCGGAGCAGTTTGGCCTGGGTGGCGGCGGGCATCTCACCAATCTCGTCGAGCAGCAGCGTTCCCTCTTCAGCCAGTTCGAAACATCCGGCGCGGCGTTCAATCGCTCCGGTGAACGCGCCTTTCTCGTGGCCAAAAATCTCACTCTCGATCAGCGTCTCGGGGATGGCGGCGCAGTTGACTGCGACAAACGGCTTGGCGCGGCGAGAGCTCAGATCGTGCAGGCAGCGGGCAACCAGCTCCTTGCCGGTGCCGCTTTCTCCGGTGACGAGGACCGAGACATTCGAGGGCGCAACGCGCTCGATCATCTGGAAGATTTCCATCATATGCGGGGACGAACCGACCAGCGGGCCGAGCATTCCGGCTTCACGCGACTGGCGGCGCGAGGCCTCGAGCTCGACATTCGAATCCGCCTCGCGCTGACGGTTCGCGTTCTGGAGAATCGTGCGAAGCCGAACCGGATCGACGGGTTTTGGAATGTAATCGTACGCGCCCAGGCGCATCGCATTGACTGCGGATTCGATGGACCCCTGCGCAGTTAGCATCACAACCACCACACGCTGGCCAAGTTCGCGAATGCGCGTCAGCAACTCCATGCCATCCATGCGCGGCATCTTCAGATCGGTGACGACAATGCCCGGCGACCACTGTCGCACACGCTCCAGGCCTTCGACGCCGTCCGCAGCGCCTTCCGCGCGAAAACCCCACGACGCGACCAGTTCGGTAAGCCCGGTTCGCGCGTGCGCCTCGTCTTCCACAATCAAAACTTTTTCGAGCACTCTCACCTTCCGTAGCCTTCCATCAGGCATCTATTCAGTATCAATTCTGGGTGATTCCTGGGGCAAGCGGGCCCGGGTACTTTGTTGGATGCA